>NZ_JNXJ01000022.1:0-214274 GCF_000716625.1 Streptomyces bikiniensis
CCCCCACGGACAGGACCCCGCCCCCGACCGCCCCCACGACCTCGTCGGCATCGGCATCGGCCCCTTCAACCTCTCCCTCGCCGCCCTCGCCCACGGCGTCCCCGGCGGCCTCTCCACCGCCTTCTACGAACAGCGCCCCGCCTTCCACTGGCACCCCGGACTCCTCATCGACGGCGCCACCCTCCAGGTCCCCTTCCTCGCCGACCTCGTCACCCTCGCCGACCCCGCCAGCCCCTGGACCTTCCTCAACTACCTGAAGAGCCGCGAACGCCTCTTCCCCTTCTACTTCGCCGAGAAGTTCCACATCCACCGCGCCGAGTACGACGCCTACTGCCGCTGGGCCAGCGAACGCCTCCCCGGCCTCCACTTCGGCCACCAGGTCGACTCCGTCCGCTGGAACCCCGAACGCCGCCTCTTCGAGGTCGACTACACCCAGCTCGACCCCGACGGCGAGACCGAGGCGCTCGGCCGCACCTACACCCGCAACGTCGTCCTCGGCGTCGGCACCGAACCGTACGTCCCCGAACCCCTCCGGCCCCTCGCCGACGCCCCCGGCGTCCCCGTCGTCCACTCCGCCGACTACCTCGCCCACCGCGAGACCCTCCTCGCCGCCGGACACGTCACCGTCGTCGGCTCCGGCCAGTCCGGCGCCGAGATCTTCCTCGACCTCCTGCGCGCCCGCCCCGCCGGGGCCGAGGGCATCCACTGGCTCACCCGCACCGAGGCCTTCGCCCCCATGGAGTACTCCAAGCTCGGCCTGGAGCACTTCACCCCCGACTACACCCGCTACTTCCACGCCCTCCCCGAGCAGGTCCGCGACGGCCTCGTGCCCCGCCAGTGGCAGCTCCACAAGGGCATCGACGACGCCACCATCACCGCCATCCACGACGAGCTCTACCGCCGCACCCTCCACGGCGGCTGGCCCGACGCCGTCCTCACCCCCGGCGTCCGCGTCCGCACCGCCGGCCGCGTCGCCACCACCCGCGTCGAACTGCACCTCGAACACGTCCAGCAGAACGCCCGCACCCGGCTCACCACCGACGCCGTCGTCCTCGCCACCGGCTACCGCGAACGCCCCCTCGACCGCCTCCTCACCGGCCTCGACCCCTACGTCCGCCACGACTCCGCCGGACGCCCCCGCGTCGACGAGCACTACCGCCTCGTCCTCGACCCCTCCGTCACCGGAGCCGTCCACGTCCAGAACGCCGAGCGCCACACCCACGGCGTCGGCGCCCCCGACCTCGGCCTCGCCGCCTGGCGCAGCGCCACCATCCTCAACGCGATCACCGGCAAGGAGCCCTACCCCCTGCCGCGCCGCACCGCCTTCACCAGCTTCGGCCTGGAAGCGCGAGAGGCGCCCGGCTTCCCGGCCCAGGGCCGGAAGCTGACGCCCCTCGTCCAGCACTGACGTGCGGATCAGAACACCGGCACGCCGTCCCGGGTCAGCTTCCAGTCCACCGACGCGAACCGCCCCGGGTCGACCGTCCCCTTCGCCTGCACCCACCGGATGATCGTGTTGCGGATCTCGTCCGAGTCCGCCCACAGCTGCGGCGCGTTCGCCACGTGCGGGAACGCGCCGCCGCCGCTCGCCCGGTAGTTGTTGACCGCGAGCACGAACTTCGCCGCCGGGTCCAGCGGCCTCCCCCCGAACGACAGGTTCACGATCCGCGACCCGGCCGGCTTCGCGATGTCGATCTCGTACGTCAGGCCCGACACCGCGTCGTAGTTGTAGTCCGGCGTGCCGTCCGCGTTCGTCAGCTTCGCCGTGTCGACCGGAGCGCCCGCCGGGGTCCGTACGTAGTACCGCGCCGAGAACTCCAGGTAGTCCTTCAGCTGCGCGCCCGTCAGCAGCCGCGCCTCAAGGGTGTTCTCGAACGGGTACAGCCCCGCCGCGTCCTTGATCGTGATCTGACCGGCCGGAATCCGGGCCGTGCGCGAGAAGCAGGACGCCTGCGACAGCACCGGCAGACCCGCGTGGGCACCGCCGGCCAGCGCCGCCTTCACCGTCTCCGTCTGCACCACGTTGATCAGGTCGATGACCGGCTCGTCCTTCCATGGCGCGTCGGCCGTGGTCATCGCCCCGGTCGAGGTGCCGATGACCTGGTTGACGTACGCGACCACCTTCCGGTGCTCGTCGGAGAGCAGCCGCACGATCTTCCGGTCCTCCTCCACCGTGTTGGAGTTCAGGACCTGCGCGCCGACCTTCTCGACGCTCCAGCGGCCCCGCTCCCACACCAGGTCGAAGTCGAAGAGGGTGAGCCGCTGGCCCCACTTCAGCGGCTCGGAGAGCACGACCTCCTTGCCGGTCTCCTTGTTCGCGACCCGGTACTCGGGGATCTCCGTGTGCGCGTGCCCGACGAGGATCGCGTCGATGCCCGGCACCTGCTCGGCCACGAGCCCGGCCGCGTTCTCGACGTACGGCAGCTGGTCACCGTACGAGGACGTGCCGCTGGAACCGGAGTGCGCCGACACGACCACCACGTCCGCGCCCATCGAGCGCAGCTTCGGCACCCACTTCGCCGCCTGCTCCTCCAGGCCCGGGAAGACCATCTTCCCGCCGACGTTCGCCTTGTCCCAGATCGCGATGCCCGGATTGGTCAGACCGAGCACGGCCACCTTCACGCCCCGGCCGCACGGCGTCCGCAGCCGGTGCATGCTGTACGGGGCGAACGCCGGCCGCAGCGTCTTCGCGTCGAGCGCGTTGGCACCGAGCAGCGGGAAGTCGCACTGCTCCTCGAACTTGCGCAGCACCGGGATGCCGTAGTTGAACTCGTGGTTGCCGAGGGCGGCGGCGTCGTAGCCGATGGCGTTCATCGCCTGCGCCATCGGGTGGACCGGGCCGCGGCGCGCGGTGATCGGGTCGACCTTGGCGTAGTAGTACGACAGCTGGGTGCCCTGGATGGTGTCGCCGGCGTCGATGAGGAGGGTGTTGCGCCTCCCCTTCTCCTTCCGCACCCGCTCGACCAGCGTGGAGATCTTGGCGAGGCCGACGTCGTTGTGCGCCTTGTCGTCGAACTCCTTGTCCGTGAAGTAGTCCCAGTTGAAGACGTTGCCGTGCAGATCGGTCGTCCCCATGACGGTGAAGGAGTACCGCACGGCCGGCTTCGGGCGGTGCCCGTGCCCGGGTCCGTGCGCCTCGGCGGGGGCGACGGCCCCGGCGGTGAGGGCGGCCCCGGCCCCGACGGCCACGGAGCCCTCCAGGAACGTCCGGCGGTTCAACGGCATGTGCTTCTCCTCGGTTCAGTGGCGTCGTTCAGGTGCACAACGCGCGTAGATTCTGGCCCAGGAGGCCCCTCCGCAACAGGTCTCGCGGGTTACGGAGTGGAAAAGTGTTCGATGCGCACGGGCCGGAAGCGCCCGGAAAAGAAGCCGAAAACGCTCATCGGAGCACCCCGGCGCACAGATTCAAGTATTGTCAACAACCTTTCACGGAAAGGACGTTGAGTAGTCATGGCAGCCCGATTCACTACTCACGGGTAAGCCCTAGGCTCGTCCCATGCGCCGAGCGAAAATCGTTTGTACCCTTGGGCCCGCCACCGAAACATACGACCAGATCAAGGCATTGATCGAGGCCGGAATGGACGTGGCCCGCCTCAACCTCAGCCACGGCACCTACGCCGAACACGAGGAGCGCTACCAGCGCGTCCGCAAAGCCTCCGACGAAACCGGCCGCAGCGTCGGCGTCCTCGCCGACCTTCAAGGCCCGAAGATCCGCCTCGGCCGCTTCCGCGAAGGCCCCGTACTCCTTGAACGCGGCGACGAATTCACCATCACCGTCGAACCCGTCGAAGGCGACCGCCACACCTGCGGCACCACCTACACCGGCCTCGCCGACGACGTCACCACCGGCGAACGCATCCTCGTGGACGACGGCCGCGTCACCCTCGAAGTCACCGCCGTCGACGGACCCCGCGTCCGCACCCGCGTCATCGAGGGCGGCATGGTCTCCGACCACAAGGGCCTCAACCTCCCCGGCGTCGCCGTCTCCGTCCCCGCCCTCTCCGACAAGGACATCGAAGACCTCCGCTGGGCCCTGCGCACCGGCGCCGACGTCATCGCCCTCTCCTTCGTCCGCAGCGCCCGCGACATCGAGGACGTCCACCGCGTCATGGACGAGGAAGGCCGCCGCCTCCCCGTCATCGCCAAGATCGAGAAGCCCCAGGCCGTCGAGAACATTGACGAGATCGTCGCCGCCTTCGACGGCATCATGGTCGCCCGCGGCGACCTCGGCGTCGAAATGCCCCTGGAACAGGTCCCGATCGTCCAGAAGCGGGCCGTCAAACTCGCCAAGCGCAACGCCAAACCGGTCATCGTCGCCACCCAGATGCTCGACTCCATGATCGACAACTCCCGGCCCACCCGCGCCGAGGCCTCCGACGTCGCCAACGCCGTCATCGACGGCACCGACGCCGTCATGCTCTCCGGCGAGACCAGCGTCGGCCGCTTCCCCGTCGAGACCGTCCGCACCATGAGCCGCATCGTCGAAGCCGCCGAAGAGGACGTCCTCGCCAAGGGCCTCCCCCCGCTCACCGAACGCAACAAGCCCCGCACCCAGGGCGGAGCCGTCGCCCGCGCCGCCGCCGAAATGGGCGACTTCCTCGGCGCCAAGTTCCTCGTCGCCTTCACCCAGTCCGGCGACACCGTCAAACGCCTCTCCCGCTACCGCTCCCCGATCCCCCTCCTCGCCTTCACCCCCGACCCCGCCACCCGCTCCCAGCTCAACCTCACCTGGGGCGTCGAAACCTTCCTCGGCCCCCACGTCGACTCCACCGACGCGATGGTCGCCCAGGTCGACGAAGAACTCCTCCGCATCGGCCGCTGCGCCAAGGGCGACATCGTCGTCATCACCGCCGGCTCCCCGCCCGGCGTCGCCGGCTCCACCAACCTCGTCCGCGTCCACCACATCGGAGAGCCGCTGACATAGCCCCGCGCCCCCACGTTGCACACGGCGATCCGGGGGTAGCGTCCCGGCATGGACCTTCGCACCACCACCGAGCGCGCCCAGCGCCTCAAGCAGCTGCACGCCGACCACAAGCCGCTCGTACTGCCGACCGTCTGGGACGTCTGGTCCGCACGGACGGCGGCCGACGCCGGATTCCCCGCACTGACCATCGGCAGCCACCCCCTCGCCGACTCCCGGGGAGCCGACGACCACGAGGGCCAGACCTTCGAAGACGTCCTCGCCGCCGTCCGGCCGATCACCGCCGCGGTCGACGTCCCCGTCTCCGTCGACCTGGAGGCCGGCTACGGCCAGAAGCCCGCCGACCTCATCGCCGGCCTCACCGAGGCCGGCGGCGTCGGCCTCAACATCGAGGACACCGTCCACTCGGACGGCGGACGCGTACGCGACACGCAGGAACACGCGCACTACATCGCCGACCTGCGCGCCGCGGCCGACGCCGCGGGCATCCCCGTCTGGATCAACGGCCGCACCGACCTCTTCATGCACGCGGACGACCCCGCCACCGCCCTCGACCAGGCGATCGAACGCCTGCGGGCCATGGAACGGGCCGGCGCCGACAGCGTCTACCCGGTGGGCATCCAGGACGACGACGACCTCCTCACGGCGGTCGTCGGCGCCGTCACCGTCCCCGTCAACTCCACGGCCCACCCCGTCAAGCACGACCTCGCCCGCTTCCGCCGCCTCGGCGTCGGCCGCGTCACCTATGGCCCCCTGCTCCAGTTCGCCCTGACGGACGCGATGAAGGACCTGCTGAAGCCCTGGGCCCCCTAGAACCCGCCCGCGGAGACCGAACGCCACCGCGCCCCGCGTCCGTCGGGACGCGGGGCGCGGTGGCACGGGGTGCGGCCTCCGTCAGGTGCGGTAGGCGTAGTACGCGGCGTTCGGGTAGGACGAGATGATGCTCGTCACCGACCGGCGCAGGGTGTTGGTGGAGTGGTACGTCAGATACGGCACGCCGTTCCGGCGCGACGTGACGATCATCGTGTGGTCCTTGGACCCGTCCTTGTTGAAGTCCACCTGGAGGACGTCACCGACGTCCAACTGGTAGACGTTCGCCAGACTGGTGGTCCGCTTGGAGTTCTGCGCGAACCAGGACCACTCGTTGACGCCGATGAAGGAGTGCGACTGGATGTCGGCGGTCCCGAACCAGCGCGTGTAGTCGTACACGTAACCGGGCACGTGCTTCCAGCCGCCGGCCTTGAGGGACTGGCTGACGAAGTTGGTGCAGTCGCCGCCCGCGCCCGCCCCGTTGAAGTTGGGGTAGGCCGGGTTGTACTTGCTCCAGTACTTCTCCGCGTACGCGGCCATCGCCTTGTAGTCGTACTCGCCGCCCGTGAGCTTCTTGGGAGCGGCCGGTGGACGCTTGGTGATGGCGGCGCGGGGAGCCGACGGAGTGGTGGTGGTCGTGGCCGCCACGGTGGCCGTCATCGGCTGGGCGAGCTGGTTCACCGCGAGGTAGCCGTCACCGGTCTCACGGATCTTCGTGAGCTTCCAGGAACCCTTCTTGTCCGCCTTGAAGGTGAGCTCGTGACGGGCCTGGAAACCGGTGGTGCCCGGCTCGCCACCGGTGACCTTCGCATAGGTCAGCGTGGTGTTCTCGGTGACCGCGACGACGGCGGTGCGGCCCTTGACGTCGGTGCGGTCCAGAGTGACCGTGGTGCTGCCGGCGCTGTACTTCTCGCCGTTGCCCGCCAGCCGGTTCCTGCGGTCGTCCAGCTGCTTCCGGGCGGTGTCCTCGGTGCGGCCGATGTCCGAGGAGAGCTCCACCTCGCCGGAGAAGCCCTTGGCCAGGGCCTTCCTGCCGCCGCCGTGACGCGGCTGGTCGACCAGGGCGTTGGTGCGGTCGGTGAAGACCGCGTCGGCCAGGCTCTGGAAGGCGGCCCTGGTCTTGGCGTCGACCTGGGGCTCGGCCGCCGTGGAGGCGCCCGCGTTCCAGTTGGGCAGCAGCGCGGCACCCGCGACGGCCGATGCGGCGGCCGCCGTGAGTATCGAAGCCCGTCGTCGAGTGTGCTTCAGTTTTCTTGATTTCACTGGCGTTTCCCCTTCGCCCCCGACGCAGAACGGCCGAGGTAAGCGGCATTTTTACACGCCCTGTGCAGCTCTTGTGAAGGAGGTGGCGCCCTCGGAACGGGCGGACCGCCGAACCGGCGCCCCACGTGCTACCGCACGGTCACCGGCCACCCGCCCCCGGGCCGCCCCGGTCACTTCACGACGCTGGACCAGTCCGGCGACTGGGCCGGATCCAGACTGCGCAACCGCTCCAGCGTGGAAGGCTTCTGCACGTCCATCCAGTCGGCGAGCTCCCTGAAGGACACGCACTTGACGTCCTTCTTGGTGCACACCTCCTCGATCATCCGGTCGACGGCCTTCATGTAGATGCCGCCGTTCCACTCCTCGAAGTGGTTGCCGATGAACAACGGGGCACGACTGCCGTAGTACACACGGTTGAACCCCGCCATATAGGTGTCCAACGTCTCCTGCTGCCACTGCGGATACATGGCCGGATCGCCGTCGGTCTCACCCTTGGACTGGTTGTAGAGGAAGTTGAAGTCCATCGACAGACCCTGGTACTTGCCCCCCTCGTACGGGAGCATCTGCAACGGGAAGTCCCATATGCCGTTCTTCTTCTTCGGCCATATCTGGAAGTCACCCGCGGAACTGGCGTCATAACGCCAACCGAAACCCTTCGCCGCCTGAAGCAGATTGGCCTGGCCCTCCAAACAGGGAGCACGACCACCGACCACCTCGCGACGGATGTCGAACGGCAACGGCGCCAGGTCCGTCCTACCCGTGTTGGTCTTCCACTTCTCCACGAAGCCGTAGAACTGCTCGATCTCGCTCTTCCACTCCGACACGCTCCAATCGCCACCCCCCTTCGCACCACAGAAGTGCCCGTTGAAGTGGGTACCGATCTCGTTCCCGTCCTTCCAGGCCCCGGCGAGCTGCTCCAGAGTCGTATAGACGTGCTCGTCCGTGGGAAAACTGATGGCCGCACTGCCCCGCTCGTGCTGCGGCGGGTCGTACAACTCCTTCTTGCTCTTCGGCAACAGATAGATGCCGGTCAGGAAGAAGGTCATGTGGGCCTTGTGCCTGCTGGCCATCTCCCGGTAGTGCGCGAACAACCCGTCGTCACCCTGCAGGGCACCGTCCCAGGAGAAGACGACGAACTGCGGCGGCTTCTCACCGGGCTTGAGGGGCCGCGCCTCGAGCTGCCCCTTCTGCGGACCGGTATAAGAAGTCGAACCGTCACCGATCACCTCGACCCGACCGTCCCACGCCGCCTCCCCCGAGGCCCCGGGCAACGGCTTCTGCGACGCGCCACCCGCCACGGACCCCGCCGGGGCCGCACCGTCCCCGCCGGACAGCACCAGATAACCGGCGAGGACGGAGACGACGACGAGAAACGCCGCCACCGCGAGCACCCCGGCACCGACGGGGAGACGGCGGCGCGCGGGAGCCTTGCGGCGACGACCCGACGGTTTGTTCATCTGCGGCTTCATCCTTCGAAGGCGGAAAGCGGACGGCATCGAACGCGAAGGCGGTCAGCCGGCATGACCCAGGGCCCGCGCCCAGACGCGATACGGAACACTGTCGGCGGCCGTACCGCCCAACCCCTCCAACGGCAGGGGCTCAAGACTCCTGGCCAGATCGATGCGGTAGACGACGACCGCCGTGGACACCTTCTTCTCGGTGCCCACGTACCAGGCGGCGGTGTCGTCCTCGGTGGTGCCCACCTTCCCCGCCACCGCGCCGCCGGCAGCCGCGGCAGCCCCCGGATGGGCCGCACGGAAGGCATCGGTCAGAGCCGACTGCACCGCCGCGGCGGTCTCGACGTCCACCGCCCGCCGCGCACCCGGAACGTCCACGGCCACCTCATGACCGTTGCGGGTGACCTTGAGAACGGCGTACGGCTCGGTGTGCCGGCCCTCCGCGGCGAACGTGGCGTACCCACCCGCCATGCGGATGGCACTGGGCGTCGAACTGCCCGCGGACAACGCGGGCACCTGGGCACCCAGACTGGAGGGCAGCAACCCGGCCGCCGCGGCGGTCGCACGGACCTTGTCCAGACCGGTGTCCATACCGAGCTGCATGAAAGTCGTGTTGACCGACAGCGCGAGCGCCCGGTGCAGCGATATCCGCCCGTAGGACCGCCCGCCGTCGTTCTTCGCAGCCACCTTCCGGCCACTGCGGTCCCAGTACGGCCCTTCCGGCGTGGTGACCGGCACCCCGTCGTCACCGGGGTACAACGTCTCGCCCGTCACCCGCTCGGGAGCACCGTCCCGACTCTTGCGCACCCCGTGCTCCAGAGCGGCCGCGTACACGAACGGCTGGAACGCCGACCCCGCCCGCACCGTGGTCGCATTCGACTCGTTGTAACCCTGCTTGCGATGGTCGGGACCGCCGTGAATGGCCAGGATCCGCCCGTCGGCGGCCACGGAAGCAGCACCGTAATGAACATGCTTCGCAGCCCCGGGATTCTTCCTGCGCGCCTCGTCCCGAGCCTTGTTGACGGACTTGGTGAGCGCATCCACACGCTTCTTGTCGAACGTGGTGTAGATCTGATAACCACCACGGTCGAAATCCTTGTCGGAGATGTGCGCCGCCTTCTTGGCGTACTGGGTGGCGAGCTCCACCAGATAATCGCTCTGCTCACCGGTGTTGTAGAGCGGATTGCTCTCCAACGGCTCCGGGAAATCCCGGTAACCCGCCCGCTCCTCCGGCGTCAGCCTGCCGATCTCCACCATCCGGTCGAGCGTCCACCGCCACCGCTCCACCGCACGCGCCCGGTTGTTCGCACTGAGCGTCGGATCGTACAACCCGGCCCCCTTCAGCAGCGAAGCGAGGAAAGCCGCCTCACTGGCGTTCAGCCCACTGACGTCCTTGCCGTAGTACGCCTGCGCCGCACGCTGGATCCCGTAGGTGCCACGACCGAACCAACTGGTGTTGAGATAACCCTCCAGGATCTCGTCCTTGCTCATCTTGTTGTCGAGCTTGAGGGCCATCATGGCCTCGGTGAACTTGCGGCTGTAGGTCTGCTCCTGAGTGAGATAGACGTTCTTGACGTACTGCTGCGTGATCGTCGAGCCGCCCTGGGTACTGCCCTGCCCGACCGTCCGCAGGACCGCACGGCTGATCCCCTTGAACGAAATGCCCGGATCGCTGTAGAAACTCTCGTTCTCGGCCGCGAGCACCGCCCAGCGCACGTCCTCGGGCACGTCCTCCAGCTCCACCGCCTGCCGCTGCACCCAGCCCGTACGCGCCATGGGCGTCCCGTCGGCCCAGAAATAGACGTTGTCCTGCTGAGTGGCGTAAGAGTTCAGGTTCTCCGGAATGTCCGTGACGGCATACGCGAAGGACAACGACAGGAAACCCAACCCGAACGAGGCGAGAACCGCACCCCCGGTCTGCCGCCAGGAGGGCACCCAGCGCTTCCAGCCCGCCCGCCCGGGCCGGGGATAACGCGGCCGCACACGGCGCAGCCAGGACCCGAACACCACGGCGACGGCGACGAGACGGGCGACGAGCGTCGACTCGGGCGCCTTCCGCCGACGCCCCGCACCCGTCCGACGGGACGCACGGGAACCGGAGGAAGCCGCCGGGGAAGCCGCCGGGGAACCGCCGGACGATCCGGCCCCTTCCGGATCTCCCGCAGCGGAGGGCGCGCCGGCGACCCCCTCACGCCCCCCGCCGGGTATCCCGCCCTCGGGTATGCGGAGCTGCATGGTCTCGTTGGGAAACAACCCCTGCCCGAGGAAACGCCCGGCCCCCGGGGACCCCGGCTCCGAGGCGTCCTCGTCGCCACCCCGCGCGTGCCCTCCCCGCCCCGTCTCGGTCACGACCGGCCTCCCTCCATGCTCCCCGTTGTGCGCGCAGGCAGGCAGTACGGATGCAGGAGGGCTTGATCCGGTTGCCGTTACGGCGGTCGCAAACCCTGACTCCCCCCGACCCCACGTGACCGCGGCGCCCCCAAATTACCAGCGCCCTTCGCACGATCTCCACGGGGTGTTCGGACGAATCGGTCACACCGGGATCGGTCGAGACCTGCCTTCTCAGCCCTTGGGCCCCACATGAAGATCCATGAGCGCGACGGAGGTCCTGCGGGCGACGGAGACGTTGTAGGGCCTCCCGCCGCGACTGCAGTGCGTCCACTCGACGCCGAGCCGGTCGAGGGTGCCGGTGTAGAGCCGCCGGATGTCGTCCGAGACGTTGGTGAAGAAGTACCGGGGGTACTCGTACCGCTTCCGCTCGCCGTTCACGACGCGGGTGGTCCAGTTGGTGATCCGACACCCGTCGGAGTGCACGAGCCCACGAACGAATTCCCAGGGGTGCGCGTCGACGACTTCCTGCTGCCAGGATTCGAGGACGATCGCGCGTTCGTGCTTCTTGCCGGGGCCGTGCTGGGGAAAGAGGCATTTCCAGTGCTTGGTGTAGGACTTCACCTCGGTGCACCCCTGCCTGGTCCTTCGCCGAATGGTCGGCAGGGGCATCACTCTGCGCATCGCCGCCTCGGTGGCGTCGATCAGCATCGGCCACGAAGTACTGCAGAAGATCGACAGGTGGTGTTGCTTGGCCCTCGACGTGATGTGGCCGTCGCCGAGGTAGAGCCCCAGGAGGTAGGCGTACGCCGGTGCGTCGAGCGCACTGTCCGTGCACCGGGTACAGTCCGTGGGCCGCTCGAATCGGACGCCACGCTTCCGGCGATCTTCGGACAGCCACCAACCGACCGTGCCCCGTGGCACGTTGAGCCGTTCAGCGACTGCCCGGTTGGTCAAGCCCCGGTGGAGGAGTGCGAGTGCTTCTTCGCGAATCGAAGGATTGTGCTGCTCCATGACGGCAGCCTTGTCGAACCGCAACCCGTATGGACGAAGCCGAAGAGATGTTCACTGTGACGAGTGAAGATCAACAGCACCCTTGGAGTCCTTGGAATCGAAGGTAGAGTGCCCCGGGTGGGATTCGAACCCACGCTGTATGGTGTTTGAGACCACTGCCTCTTCCGCTGGGCTACCGGGGCATCCTTCGAAACGAAGGTCATTGGCAACCTGCTGTGCCTCAAACATACAGGACCTAGGTAGGCTCATGTAGCAGTAGCTGCCCCGCAACGAGGAGCCCCCGTGACCGCCCCCGAGTCGCCCCAGCCCGCCGACGACGCCGAGGCGCCGCACGTCCCGCCGCTGACGACCCGTGTCGTCATCGCCGAGGACGAGGCCCTGATCCGCCTCGACCTCAAAGAGATGCTCGAGGAAGAGGGCTACACGGTCGTCGGCGAGGCCGGGGACGGTGCCAAGGCCGTCGAGCTCGCCCGCGAACACCGCCCCGACCTCGTCATCCTCGACGTCAAGATGCCCGTCCTCGACGGCATCTCGGCCGCCGAGAAGATCGCCGGCGAGTCCATCGCCCCCGTCCTCATGCTCACCGCCTTCTCGCAGCGCGAGCTGGTCGAGCGGGCCCGGGACGCCGGCGCCATGGCGTACCTGGTGAAGCCGTTCAGCAAGAGCGACGTGGTGCCGGCCATCGAGATGGCGGTCTCCCGGTTCGCGGAGCTGCGGGCGCTGGAGAAGGAGGTCGCCGACCTCTCCCAGCGGCTGGAGACCCGCAAGCTGGTGGACCGGGCCAAGTCGATCCTGCAGACCCAGTACGGCCTGACGGAGCCGGCCGCGTTCCGCTGGATCCAGAAGACGTCGATGGACCGCCGCATGTCGATGCAGCAGGTCGCGGAGGCGGTCATCGAGGACGCCGAGGAGAAGAAGGCGGCCAAGGGCAAGGAGCAGTAGCTCCGCTTCGTACGGCAGAGGAGAAGGCCCGCCCCACGGCACTGTGGGGCGGGCCTTCCGTCTCGGTGCGGGCGGGGAGGGTCAGTCCTCGCCGAGGTACGCCTTGCGGACCGACTCGTCGTGGAGCAGGTTCTGCCCCGTGCCCGAGAGCACGATCTTGCCGATCTCCATGACGTGGCCGTGGTCCGCCAGGGCGAGTGCGGCCTGGGCGTTCTGCTCGACGAGCAGGATGGTGGTGCCCTGGGCCTTCAGCTCGGCGATGGTGGCCATGATCTTCTGCATCATGATCGGGGAGAGGCCCATGGAGGGCTCGTCGAGCATGAGCAGTTTGGGCTGGGACATCAGGGCCCGGCCCATGGCGAGCATCTGCTGCTCGCCGCCGGAGAGCGTGCCGGCGGCCTGCTTGCGGCGTTCGCCCAGGATGGGGAAGAGGTCGTAGGCGCGCTGGACGTCCTTGGTGATGCCGGCACCGTCCTTCCGGAGGAAGGCGCCGAGGAGGAGGTTCTCCTCGATCGACATCCGGGGGAAGATGTGCCGTCCCTCGGGGGAGTGGGCGAGGCCCAGCGAGACGATCTTGTGCGCGGGGATCTTGCGGAGGGACTTGCCCTCGAACTTGATCTGGCCGCCGACCGGCTTGAGGAGGCCGGAGAGGGTCCGCAGGGTGGTGGTCTTGCCGGCGCCGTTGGTGCCGATGAGGGTGACGACCTCACCGGCCTCGACGGAGAAGGAGATGCCCTTGACGGCCTCGATCTTTCCGTAGGCGACGCGCAGGTCCTCGACTTCGAGCAGTGCGGTCATGCGTCGTTCTCCTTGCCCGAAGCAGGGTCGTGCGGGGTGTCCTCCGAGGGCTTCTCCGAGGACTTCTCCGAAGGCTTCTCCGAGGGCTTCTCCGGGGATTTCCCGGTGGTCTCCTTCGGAGCGGCCGCCTCTTCCGGGGCGCCGGCCTCGGTGGCGGGGGCCTTCGGGGTGCCGGCCGGGGCCGGGGTGTCGGCCGGAGCGTCGGTCGGGGCGTCGCCCTCGATGGGTTCGCCCAGGTACGCGGCGATGACCCGCTCGTCGCTCTGGACGGTCTGGCTGTCGCCCTCGATCAGCTTCTGGCCCTGGACGAGTACGGCGACCCGGTCGCAGAGGTTGAAGATGAACCGCATGTCGTGCTCGATGACGAGGACGGCGATGCCCATGTCCCGGATGGCGAAGATGAGTTCCTCGGCGGCCCGGGTCTCCTGCGGGTTCATGCCGGCGGTGGGTTCGTCGAGGAGGATCAGGCCGGGGTCGCTCGCGAGGGCGCGGGCGATCTCCAGCTTGCGCTGTTCGCCGTACGGGAGGTTCTTGGCGAGGTGCTGGGCCTTGTCCTGGAGGCCGATGAACTCCAGGAGTTCCATGGCCCGCTTCTCGGAGGCCGCTTCGGCCTTCTTGAAGCCGGGGCCGCGGAGGAGGGCGGACCAGAGGCCTTCCTTGGTGCGGGTGTGGCGTCCGACGAGGACGTTCTCCAGGACCGTCATGTTGTTGAAGAGACGGATGTTCTGGAAGGTGCGGGCGATGCCGGCCGCGGTGACCTTGAAGGACTTCGGCGGCAGGACCTGGCCCTTGTAGCGGACCTCGCCCTCGGTGGGGACGTACAGGCCGGTGAGGCAGTTGAAGAAGGTGGTCTTGCCGGCGCCGTTGGGGCCGATCAGACCGACGATCTCGCCGCTCCGGACGGTCAGGTCGACGTCGCGGACGGCGGTGAGGCCGCCGAAGCGCATGGTCACGCCGCGGGCGTCGAGGACGGTCTCGGGGGTGGCCGGTTCCGTGGTGGCGTCGGCCTTGGTGGTGGTGGTCGTCATGGTTCAGGCACCTGCCTTGGCGAGCGTGGCGGGCGTCTCGTCCTTCTCGTGGAACTCCAGCTGGTTGCGCCGGTTGGGGATGATCCCCTCGGGGCGGAAGCGCATGATCAGTACGAGCGCGAGGCCGAAGGCGAAGAGCTGGTACTCGCCCATGAACTGGAGTTTGTTCGGGATGAGGAAGAGGAGCGCGGCGCCGACCAGAGGTCCGCTCATCGTGCCCATGCCGCCGAGGACGACGGCCGCGAGCAGGAAGGCGGAGTTGGGCGGGATGGGGCCGGCGAAGAGGTACTGCTCGGGGGTCACGGTGTAGGTGACGTGGGCCTGCACGGTGCCGGCCAGGCCGGCGAGGGCGGCGCCGAGTGCGAAGGCGATCAGTTTGACCCGGAAGCCGTTGATGCCCATGGCGAGGGCTGCGGTCTCGTCCTCGCGGATGGCGACCCAGGCGCGGCCGATGCGGGAGTCGCCGCTGCGCCGGAAGACCAGCACGACGACGGCCATGATCAGCAGCATCAGGAAGAAGTAGTTCGCGAAGCGGCCGATGGTGAAGCCGGCGATGGTGTGTTCGGCGCCGAAGTCGAACCCGAAGAAGTCGAGGTTCGGGATGGAGGCGATGCCGTTGGAGCCGTTGGTGATGTCGGGGCCGGAGGTGCCGTCGGTGTTCATGACGGCGATGCGGAAGATCTCGCCGAAGCCGAGCGTCACGATGGCGAGGTAGTCGCCGCGCAGGCGCAGGGTCGGGGCGCCGATGAGGACGCCGAAGACGAGGGAGGCGGCGGCGCCGACGAGGATGGCGGCCCAGAAGGGGAGGTGGACGCCGAAGGGGGAGGTCGGGGCGCCGGAGACGAGGGCGGCCGCGTAGGCGCCGACGCCGAGGAAGGCGACGTAGCCGAGGTCGAGGAGGCCGGCGAGGCCGACGACGATGTTCAGGCCCAGGGCGACCGTGGCGAAGATCAGGATGTAGACGCCGAGCGTCGCGTACTGGTCGTCGGTCTGGGTGAAGGGGAACAGGGCCGCCGCGATGAACGCGCCCGCGATGGTCAGGTTCTGGTGCTTGCCGGTGAGCTGGGTGGCCTGCTGGAGCAGTCCGGACTTGTTGACCGCGGCGAAGCCGAAGCCGGCCGTGATCAGGAAGCCGATGAACAGCTCGTCGTATTCGGTGCCGATGCCGTAGGTGAAGACGCCGAGGGCGACGGCGAGGACGCCGGCGATGATGAGGATCTCGACGGGGGTGGGCAGCGGGGGCAGCCTGCGGGGGGTGCCGGTGGTGCCGAAGGCGGCTTTGAAGGAGGTCAGGCCGTTGCTCGCGCGGTGCTTGAACTGGTCCCAGCCGTTGTCCTCGGGGTCGGCGGGGTGGGTGGCCGGTCGCTCGAAGGGGAGGGCGAGGGCGCCGACCAGGGCGAGCAGGGTGGCGACGGCGACGACCGCGCCGCCGGGCTCCAGGTTGACCGGGCCGCCGAGCTGGATGCTGATGGCGGCGACGGTGTACCAGGCGGTGGCGAAGGCGGCGAGGGCGGCGAGCTTGATCGCGCCGTCGGCGCCGGCCGGGGTGAGCCAGCGGGTGCCCTTGATCCCGTAGGAGGAGAGGGCGAAGAGGGTGGTGAGCAGGCCGGCGACCAGGACCTGGAGCTGGAGTCCGCCCGGGTAGCCGTAGACGGTGAGGTCGCCGGGGAAGCGGGCGGTCCAGGTCCAGGCGAGGAAGCAGCTCGCGACGGTGAGCGCGCCGCCGCCCAGGGTGAGGGCGCGGGCGATGTGGACCGGGATGAAGCCGATGAGGCCGGTGGCTTCGGTGGTCGCGGGCGTCGCGGGTGCCGTGGGGTTCTCGGAGATGGTGGTCATGGTGCTCACGCCCTGTCCGCGACGCGCTCGCCGAGGAGGCCTTGGGGCCGGGCGAGGAGTACGACGATGAGGAGTACGAAGGCCCAGACGTTGGCCCAGGACTGGCCGCCGAGCTGTTCCATGCCGGGGATGTGGTTGATGTAGGCGGTGGCCATGGTCTCGGCGACGCCGAGGACGACTCCGCCGATCATGGCGCCGTAGATGTTGCCGATGCCGCCGAGGACCGCGGCGGTGAACGCCTTGAGGCCGAGGAGGAAGCCCATCTTGTAGTCGACGACGCCGTACTTGAGGCCGTAGGCGACGGCTCCGACGGCGGCGAACGCGGCGCCGAGGGCGAAGGCGACCACGATGATGCGGTCGGTGTTGATGCCCATGAGCTTGGCGGTGTCCGGGTCCTGTGCCGTGGCCTGCATGCCGCGTCCGGTGCGGGTGCGCATGACGAAGAAGGCGAGGAAGGCCATGCAGACGGGGGCGGCGAGGACGAGGAAGACGTCGCCGGTCTGGATGGTGACGGGGCCGAGTTCGATCGGGCCGCCGGGGATCTGCGGGAAGGTGCGGGCGGACTTCGCCTCGGGGTACCAGGCCCAGACGGCCTGCTGGAGGGCGAGGGAGAGGCCGATCGCCGTGATGAGGGGGGCGAGGCGTGGTCCGCCGCGGAGCGGTCGGTAGGCGAAACGTTCCGCTCCGACGGCTATCGTCGTGGCGACGATGACGGCGCCGATGATCATGAGGGGCAGGGCGATCCAGAGGCTGGTGCCGCCGGGCAGGATGAGCCAGACCGTGAGCGCCCCGAAGCCGCCGGTCATGAAGATCTCGCCATGGGCGAAGTTGATGAGCTGGACGATGCCGTAGACCATCGTGTAGCCGACGGCGACCAGCCCGTACATGGATCCCAGTAGCAGGCCGTTGACCAGCTGCTGCGGCAGTTCGTTCACCGCATTGTCCTCCGAGACTTTCGACGGATGTGACACCGCGCGGGGAGCCTGGTGCGGCGCCCCGCGCGGTGAAGGTGGTGCTGGAAGTGGGGTTGGGGTGGTGGGGTCAGCCGCCGAAGGTGCCGGACTTGACCGGCTTGAAGGCGCCGCCCTCGACCTTGTAGACGGTCAGCTGCTTGTTGGTGGTGTCGCCGAACTCGTCGAAGGCGACCTTGCCGGTCACGCCCTCGAAGGAGACGCCCTGGAGGGCCTCGACGACCTTGGCGCGGGCGCCGTCGGGCAGCTTGCCGCCGTTGCCGTCCACGACCTTCTTGACGGCCTCGATGATGGCCCAGGCCGAGTCGTAGGCGTAGCCGCCGTAGGCCTCGAAGGTCTCCTTGTAGTTCTCGGCCTTGTAGTTGGCCAGGAACTCCTTGGCGGACGGGAGCTGCTCGATCGGGGCGCCGACGGAGGTGGCGAAGTCGCCTTCGGCCGCGGCGGCACCGGCGAGCTTGACGTACTCGGGGCTGAAGATCGCGTCGCCGCCGACGACGGTGACCTTGGCGCCGGCCTCCTTGATCTGCTTGGCCAGCGGGCCGGCGGCCGGGTACTCGCCGCCGTAGTAGACGACGTCGGCGCCGGAGCTCTTGACCTCGGTGGCGACCGCGGAGAAGTCCTTGGTCTCGGGGTCGATGTGCTGGGTGCCGACGACCTTGCCGCCGAGCTTCTCGAACTCGCCCTTGAAGGTGCCCGCGAGGCCGGCGCCGTAGGTCTTCTTGTCGTCGATGATGAAGGCCTTGGTCTTCTTGGCCTCGTTGACGACGTACTGGGCGGCGAACGGGCCCTGGATGGCGTCCGTGGTGGCGGTGCGGAAGTACGACTTGTAGCCGCGCTTCTTGTCGCCGGAGGCCCACTTGGTGCCCTGGCTCAGGGAGGGGTTGGTGTTGGCCGGGGAGACCTGGGCCAGCTTGGCGTCGTCGAAGACCTTCTGCATGGACTCGGCGACGCCGGAGTTCAGCGGGCCGACCACGCCGAGGACGGTCTTGTCGGCGACGAGCTTGGTGGCGTTCTGCTGGCCGGAGGACGGCTGGGCCTGGTCGTCGAGGGACTCCAGTTTGAAGGTGACGCCCTTGACGTACTCCTTCTTGTTGGCCGTCTTGACCGCGAGGTCGGCGGAGTTCTTGATGCCGAGGCCGAGGGCGGACAGCTCACCCGTGAGCGGCGCGTCGAGGCCGATGGTCACGGTGACGTTGCCGCTGTCGCCGTTCCCGGCGCCGCCCTTGTCGTCGCGCGAACCACAGGCAGTGAGGGTGAGCGCTCCCGCGGTGACCGCGGTGGTGAGTATGAGCAACGAACGGTTTCGCACGAAGGGTCCTTTCCCTGGCGCGGCCCCCTCGGACGAGGTGGTGCCGTGAAGCTGCGGAGCGAGGGGTGCCGTTTTGGAACGCCGGGCCGTACTGGAGTTGGTACAGGGCCGTGCAGTAGGACGCGCCCGGCGGCGCGGTGACTGGCGGTGACTCTAAGCGCAGGTGGGGTGGGTCGGGGAGCGGCGAGGTCAGGATGTGACTGTCTTGTTATGCCGACGGGGGAAGAGTGTGTGCGGCGGGTGGGCAAAACGGGACGTAAGGGTTCTTTACGCGGTGTTCACATAATGAGAACGTGCAGTTCCGCTAAGGGGCTTGAGTGATTCTTGCTCCTGACGAACGCCTTCCGTGACTCTCCGGATATCGGACAGCGTCAGAAAGCTCAGCGGACGAACCGGCTCTTCCGCTTCGGGGGGTCCCGCATCGCACGAAGATCACGCAGAGTGACGAAAGGTGGGGTGGTGGAGAGCGCGAGTGGTACGACGGAGGGGCGGCACCCATCGGGTGCCGCCCCTCCGTCGTACCGCCCGCGCGGGCCTCAGGCGCTCGCGCCCGGCACGTTCTCCGCGTCCTTCGCGGTGACCTCGCGCAGCATGCAGGTCAGTCGCGCCGAGCAGACCCGCCGGTCCTGCTCGTCGGTGATCACGATCTCGTACGTGGCGGTGGACCGGCCGCGGTGCACCGGGGTCGCCACGCCGGTCACCAGGCCGCTGCGGACCCCCCGGTGGTGGGTGCAGTTGAGGTCGACGCCGACCGCGATGCGGGAGACCCCGCCGTGCAGCATCGAGCCCACCGAGCCCAGGGTCTCGGCGAGGACCGCCGACGCCCCGCCGTGCAGCAGCCCGTACGGCTGCGTGTTGCCCTCCACCGGCATGGTGCCGACGACCCGCTCGGCCGAGGCCTCCAGGATCTGCACGCCCATCCGGTTGCCGAGGTGCCCCGCCGAGAAGAGGGCCGGGAGGTCGACGCCGAGCGCCGCGTACTCGTCGATGACCTCCTGCGGGAACTTCACGTGCTGCTGCTCACCCATGGCCCGGCTCCGTTCGTCTTCGTACGGCTGCTGATCGGCGCGGTCCCGCCGGTCGTGTCGGTCACGCCGATCCGCCGATCGCGTTGCTTCCGCCTGAGCGTACTAAGCGTTCGCTCAGGTGGAAGGGGATTGTTCCAGACGGACGATCACGGACTTGCTCGCGGGGGTGTTGCTGACGTCCGCCGTCGACTCCAGCGGCACCAGGACGTTCGTCTCCGGGTAGTACGCCGCCGCGCACCCCCGGGCCGTCGGGTAGTGCACCACCCGGAAGCCGGGCGCCCGCCGCTCGACGCCGTCCGTCCACTCGCTCACCAGGTCCGCGTACGCCCCGTCGGCCAGGCCGAGGGCCGCCGCGTCCGCCGGGTGCACCAGGACGACCCGGCGGCCCCCCTTGATGCCCCGGTAGCGGTCGTCCAGGCCGTAGATCGTGGTGTTGTACTGATCGTGCGAGCGCAGCGTCTGGAGGAGCAGCCGGCCCTCCGGCACCCTCGGGTACTCGACGGGCGCGGCCGTGAAGTTGGCCTTGCCGGTCTTCGTGGGGAAGCGGCGCTCGTCGCGCGGGGCGTGCGGCAGCGCGAAGCCGCCCGGGTCCGCCGCGAGCCGGGCGTTGAAGTCCTCGAAACCGGGCACCACGCGCGCGATGCGGTCCCTGATCCGGGCGTAGTCGGCCTCGAACTCCTCCCACGGCGTGGCCGATCCGTCCCCCAGGACGGCGCGGGCCATCCGGGCCACGATCGCCGGCTCGGACAGCAGGTGCGGGCTCGCCGGGGGCAGGTTGCCCCGGGAGGCGTGCACCAGGCCCATCGAGTCCTCGACCGTCACGAACTGCCGCCCGGCCTCCTGGACGTCCTTGTCGGTGCGGCCGAGGGTGGGCAGGATCAGCGCGCGCGTGCCCGTCACCGCGTGCGAGCGGTTCAGCTTGGTCGACACGTGGACGGTGAGCCGGGCCCGGCGCATCGCCGCCTCCGTCACCTCCGTGTCGGGCGTCGCCCCCACGAAGTTGCCGCCCATCGCGAAGAAGACCTTCGCCTCGCCGTCGCGCAGCGCCTGGATCGAGCGGACCACGTCGAAGCCGTGGTGGCGCGGCGAGACGATCCCGAACTCCTCGTCCAGGGCGTCGAGGAACGCGGGCGCGGGGCGCTCGAAGATGCCCATCGTCCGGTCGCCCTGCACGTTCGAATGACCGCGCACCGGACAGACGCCCGCGCCCGGCCGCCCGATGTTCCCGCGCAGCAGCAGCAGGTTGACCACCTCGCGGATGGTGGGCACGGAGTGCTTGTGCTGGGTGAGGCCCATCGCCCAGCAGACGATCGTCCGCTCCGATGCGAGGACCATCTCCAGGGCCCGCTCGATCTCGGCGCGCTCCAGACCGGTCGCCGCCAGGGTCTCGTCCCAGTCGGCCTCCTTCGCGGCCGCCGCGAACTCCTCGTACCCGTGGGTGTGTTCGCGTACGAACTCCTCGTCGACCGCGCCCGGGGTCTCCAGGACCAGCTTGTTGAGGAGGCGGAAGAGGGCCTGGTCGCCGCCGATCCGGATCTGGAGGAAGAGGTCGGTGAGCGCGGCGCCCCTGAGCATGCCGCGCGGGGTCTGCGGGTTCTTGAACCGCTCCAGGCCGGCCTCCGGCAGCGGGTTGACCGAGATGATCCGGGCGCCCGCGGCCTTCGCCTTCTCCAGGGCGGACAGCATCCGGGGGTGGTTCGTGCCCGGGTTCTGCCCGGCCACGACGATCAGGTCCGCCCGGTGCAGGTCCTCCAGGGAGACGCTGCCCTTGCCGACGCCGATGGTCTCCGTCAGGGCCGAACCCGAGGACTCGTGGCACATGTTGGAGCAGTCCGGCAGGTTGTTGGTGCCGAACTCGCGGGCGAAGAGCTGGAGCAGGAACGCCGCCTCGTTGCTGGTGCGGCCCGAGGTGTAGAAGAGCGCCTCGTCGGGGGAGTCCAGGGCCCGCAGCTCCTCGGCGAGGATCCCGAAGGCCCGCTCCCAGGTCACCGGCTCGTACCGGTCGCCGCCCTCGGGGAGGAGCATCGGCTGCGTGATGCGGCCCTGCTGCCCCAGCCAGTAACCGCTGCGCTCCGCCAGGTCCGCGACCGGGTGCGCGGCGAAGAACTCCGGGGTGACCCGGCGCAGCGTCGCCTCCTCGGCGACGGCCTTCGCGCCGTTCTCGCAGAACTCCGCGACGTGCCGCCTGTCCTCCTCGGGCCAGGCGCAGCCCGGACAGTCGAAGCCGTCCTTCTGGTTGACCTTGAGGAGGGTCCGCGCGGTGCGCACGGACCCCATCTGCTCCCGGGCGATCCGCAGCGTGTGCCCGACGGCGGGCAGCCCGGCGGCGGCGTGCTGCGGCGGCGTGACCTGCGGTGCGTCCTGGACCGGGTCACCGGCCGGCGGCTTGCTGACCATCGCGCTCTCCCTTGAGCGGTCGTCCTTCGGCGTACGTCTCCGATCCTGTCACGCGCCACCGACAGCCCGGCACCCCGGCCGGTGAGGAGGGGATTGTCGGTGGGCCGTGGCAGGATCGTCCCGTGGCCCAGACAGCATCGAAGAACACCGCAGACACCCGCCCCCGCCTGCTCCTGATGGACGGGCACTCGCTCGCGTACCGGGCGTTCTTCGCGCTGCCCGCGGAGAACTTCACCACCGCGACCGGGCAGCCGACGAACGCGATCTACGGGTTCGCCTCGATGCTGGCGAACACGCTGCGCGACGAGTCGCCCACGCACTTCGCGGTGGCGTTCGACGTGTCCCGCAAGACCTGGCGGTCCGAGGAGTTCCCGGAGTACAAGGCGAACCGCTCGAAGACCCCCGACGAGTTCAAGGGACAGGTCGAGCTGATCGGCGAGCTGCTCGACGCGATGCACGCGCAGCGCTTCGCCGTCGACGGCTTCGAGGCGGACGACGTCATCGCCACCCTCGCCACGCAGGCCGAGGCCGAGGGCTTCGACGTCCTGATCGTCACCGGCGACCGGGACTCCTTCCAGCTCGTCACCGACCACGTGACCGTGCTCTACCCCACCAAGGGCGTCTCCGAGCTGACCCGCTTCACCCCGGAGAAGATCCAGGAGAAGTACGGTCTGAGCCCCTCCCAGTACCCCGACTTCGCGGCCCTGCGCGGCGACCCGTCGGACAACCTGCCCGGCATCCCCGGCGTCGGCGAGAAGACCGCCGCCAAGTGGATCAACCAGTTCGGCTCCTTCGACCAGCTCGTCGAGCGCGCCGACGAGGTCAAGGGCAAGGCCGGGCAGAACTTCCGCGACCACCTGGAGTCGGTGCGGCTCAACCGGCGCCTGACCGAGATGGTCCGGGACGTCGAGCTGTCGAAGACGGTGGCCGACCTGGCCCGCGAGCCCTACGACCGGACGGCCGTCGCCCTCGTCCTCGACACCCTGGAGATCCGCAACCCCTCCCTGCGCGAGCGGCTCCTCGCCGTCGACCCCGGCTCCGCCGAGGAGACCGCCCCGCCGCCCGCCGCGGGCGTCGAGCTCGACGCCTCCGTCCTCTCCGCCGGCGAGCTGGCCCCCTGGCTCGCCGAGCACGGCACCGAACCCCTGGGCGTCGCCACCGTCGACAGCTGGGCGCTCGGCACCGGAAACGTCAGCGAGGTCGCCCTCGCCGCCACCGGGGGAGCCGCCGCCTGGTTCGACCCCAGCGAGCTCGACGAGGCCGACGAGCGGGCCTGGGCCGCGTGGATCTCCGACCCCGAGCGCCCCAAGGTCATGCACAACGCCAAGGGCGCCATGCGGGTCTTCCCCGAGCACGGCTGGAGCGTCGCGGGCGTCACCATGGACACCGCCCTCGCCGCCTACCTGGTCAAGCCCGGCCGCCGCTCCTTCGCCCTGGACGCGCTCTCGATCGAGTACCTCGGGCGCGAGCTCGCCCCCGCGGCCGCCTCCGACGGACAGCTCGCCTTCGGCGCCGACGACACCGCCGAGGCCGAGGCCCTCATGGCCCAGGCCCGCGCGGTCCTCGACCTCGGCGGGGCCTTCGAGGAGCGGCTCGGCGAGGTCGGGGCCCGCGAGCTCCTCCACGAGGTCGAGCTGCCCACCTCCGCCCTCCTCGCCCGCCTGGAGCGGCACGGCATCGCCGCCGACCGCGAGCACCTGGAGGCCATGGAGCAGCAGTTCGCCGGCGCCGTCCAGCAGGCCGTGAAGGAGGCGCACGCCTCCGTCGGCCACGAGTTCAACCTCGGCTCGCCCAAGCAGCTCCAGGAGGTCTTCTTCGGCGAGCTGAACCTCCCGAAGACCAAGAAGACCAAGACCGGGTACACCACCGACGCCGACGCGCTCGCCTGGCTGGCCGGCCAGACCGAGCACGAACTGCCCGTGATCATGCTCCGCCACCGCGAGCAGGCCCGGCTCCGCTCCACCGTCGAGGGCCTGATCAAGACCGTCGCCGCCGACGGCCGGATCCACACCACCTTCAGCCAGACCGTCGCCGCCACCGGCCGCCTCTCCTCCACCGACCCGAACCTGCAGAACGTGCCGGTGCGCACCGACGAGGGCCGGGCCATCCGGCACGGCTTCGTCGTCGGCGAGGGCTTCGAGGCCCTGATGACCGCCGACTACAGCCAGATCGAGCTGCGCGTCATGGCCCACCTCTCCGAGGACGAGGGCCTCATCGAGGCCTTCACCTCCGGCGAGGACCTGCACACCACCGTCGCCTCCCAGGTCTTCGGCGTCGAGCGGTCCGCCGTCGACGCCGAGATGCGCCGCAAGATCAAGGCCATGTCGTACGGCCTGGCCTACGGCCTCTCCGCCTTCGGCCTCGCCCAGCAGCTCACCATCGACCCGGCCGAGGCCCGGATCCTGATGGAGACCTACTTCGAGCGCTTCGGCGGGGTGCGGGACTACCTGCGCCGGGTCGTCGACGAGGCCCGCGCCACCGGCTACACCGAGACGATGCTGGGCCGCCGCCGCTACCTGCCCGACCTCAACAGCGACAACCGGCAGCGCCGCGAGGCCGCCGAGCGGATGGCGCTCAACGCCCCGATCCAGGGCACGGCCGCCGACATCGTGAAGGTCGCCATGCTGAACGTCGACCGGGCGCTCACGGAGGCGGGCCTCACCTCCCGGATGCTCCTCCAGGTCCACGACGAAATCGTGCTCGAACTCGCCCCCGGCGAGCGCGAGCAGGTCGAGGCCCTGGTCCGCGAGCAGATGTCCGGCGCGGCCCATCTGCGCGCCCCGCTCGACGTCTCCGTCGGCGTCGGCCGGGACTGGGACTCCGCCGCGCACTGATCCCCCGGCCGACACCGCCCGCCCCCGACCCGTACGGCCGTCGTACGGGGCCGGGGGCGGGCGGCTGTACGGGTCGGGGGGAGGCGGTCGTACGGGGTCGGGGGAGGCGTTCGGCGGCCGTACGGATCCGAGGGCGGGCGGACCGGTCGCCGTCGGGTCCCGGAGGGTGATCAGCGGTCGTACGGGCCCCGGGGCGGGCCGTTTGCGCCGGATGGACCACTCCGGAGGGCGTTCCGGCGGCCCGGCTCATGAAACTGAGCATCATGATCACGAGCCGTCGCGCCCGCCTCCGCGCCTGGGCCCTGCTCGGAGCCCTGCTCGGGGCGTCGGGCACCGCCTGGCCCGTCGAGGCACACCGGGCGCCCGCACTCTGCACCTCGTCCCGCGAACCGTCCCTCGCCGCCCGGCTGTCCCAGGACATCACGACGGCCCTCAAGGGCCGCGACGGCACGGTCTCCGTCGCCCTGCACGACCCCGGACGCGGACTGCGCTGCCGCCTCGACGACACCCGGGCGTACGACTCCGCCAGCGTCGCCAAGGTCCTCATCCTGGAGGCCGTCCTCGGACGGGCCGCGGAGCTCGGGCGCGCGCCCACCCGCCTGGAGTCCCAGCGGATGAGGGCGATGATCACCCGCTCCGACAACAAGGCGGCCGGCGAGCTGTGGAAGGGGCTCTCCCGCGCCCGCCTCGACAGGGTGCTGCGCGACGTCGGGGCCCGGGACACGGTCCCCGGCCACGGCGGCTACTGGGGCCTCACCCGCACCACCGCCCGCGACCAACTGGCCCTCCTCGCCGCGGTGTCCCGCCGCGCCGAGGCGCTGTCCCTGATGGGCCAGGTCGTCCGCGACCAGGCCTGGGGCGTCACCTCGGGCGCGCCCCGCACGGTCAAGGTCCACCTCAAGAACGGCTGGCTGCCCCGCGCCACCCACGCCTGGCGCGTCCACAGCGTCGGCGTGGTGCGCCCGGCCGCCGGCAAGGGGAAGGGCGGCGGCAAGGGGAAGGCCGCCGACAAGGGGAGGGACGGCGGCAAGGGGAAGGGCAGCGGCCGGGCGGCGGGCGCGGCCTCCGCGACCGACTACCGGCTCGCCCTCCTGAGCCACGGCAACCCCACCATGCGGTACGGCATCCGCACCCTGGAAGGGGTCGCCCTGGCCGTGCACCGCAGGCTCTCCGCCGGCGCGGCGGCCCGCGGCTTCACCCCCGCCGAGAAGGTCGACGAGGTCACGGACGGGAGTGCTCCGGCCGGTGCTCCCGCTCCTCCCGCGCCTCCCGCTCCTCCCGCTCCGGGGTCGGAGGGGCGCCGGCCGGACGCCCCGCCCGCCGAGCGGGCGACCCTCCGAGGAGCCGCACCCCCGCCCCGTACAGCACGAGCCCGACGGCGAGCCCGGCCCCGGCCCCGAAGCACGCCGTCGGAATGATGTCCAGGGGCGTCTCGATCCGGTCCCAGCCCCAGTACGCGGCCCAGCGCAGCACCCGGTGGGCGACCCCGGCGAGGACGCAGCCGCCGACGAGGCCGACCGCGACGAGCCGCCCGCGCCGGTCCGGGACCGCCACACCGGCGGGCAGCTCCGCCCCGGGCGCGGTGGCGCGCAGCGCCCGGAACACGAACCAGCAGAGCAGCCCCAGGGCCAGCGCCGAACTCCCGTACTGCACGTAGAGGTAGAACGGGAAACCGGCCACGATCTCGCCGAGGAACGGGAGCGCGCGGGTGCCCCAGCGGTCGAGGTGGGTGAACGAGTCCCACACCACGTGGGTCGCGGCGCCCAGCACCGCCGAGAGGAAGAACCATCCGGCGAACGCGACCGGACGCCGCTCCCTCCGGCGGCCCGCGACCAGCCCGTACACCCTGCCCCGCCACCGGGCGGGCAGCAGCGCCACCAGCGGCTCGCGCACGGTCAGCCACAGGGCGACGAGCACGCCCGTGATCAGGACGTCGGCCGTGACGATCCCGGCGGGGGAGTGGGTGACGTCGCCGAAGGCCATCGCCCCGGGAACGGCCGTGGCCGCGAAGTAGGTCATGTCGGGCGCGAAGGAACCCGCGACGAGGGCGGACGCGACCAGCGGCCCGCGCGCGGTCCCGTCCCGGCGCAGCCCGGGCAGCACGGCGGCGGCATGGCTCAGCGTGAACGGCAAGGGGGGCTCCCGGGGTTCGGACGGCGACGGCCCGCGGAGACGGGCGCGGGCCGGTGGTCCATGATCGGCCGCAGTGCAAGAGGCGTACGGTACCCCGGCCGGTTCCCGTTCCCGTCTGGTCGGGAGGCGGCCAAGAGGTGACGAAAGCGTGAAACACGGTCAGGGCCCGGTACTCGTCGGTACGGACTTGGCATAAGGTCTCGCCGGAGGCCACGCGCGGGGAGCGCGGGACCGTCGAATCGGGGAGGGACGACGAATATGGCACCGGACATCGGCCGCCTGCTGCGCAGGGGAGCCACCAGCGGTGCGGTGGTGGCCGCGGCGGTCGCCGCGCTCGCCGCCTCGCAGGCGCCGGAGGCGATCCAGCCGACCACGGACAACACCGGCGGTGACCGCGCCGTCGGGACCGGGGAGAGCGCTCCGCCGCCCGGCGAGGGCTCCGCGACCGGTGACTCGTCGTACTACACGGAGCTGCCGCCGCTGAACACGCCGCCCAAGCAGCCGGGCACGCCCGGGGCGGGCGCCGGTCCGCTGGTGGTCACCGGGCCCGCCGAGGCCGGCATACCCGCGACCGTCCTCTCCGCCTACAAGCGGGCCGAGCAGTCGATCCGCTCGACCGCCCCCGGCTGCAACCTGCCGTGGCAACTGCTCGCCGGCATCGGCAAGGTCGAGTCCGGGCAGGCGAGCGGCGGCCGGGTCGACGCCAACGGCACGACCTTCAGACCGATCCTCGGCCCCGCCCTCAACGGCGTCGGCTTCGCCAACATCTCCGACACCGACGACGGCGCCTACGACGGCGACAGGGTCCACGACCGCGCCGTCGGACCGATGCAGTTCATCCCGTCCACCTGGGCCACCTGGGGCCAGGACGCCAACGGCGACGGGAAGAAGGACCCGAACAACATCTACGACGCGGCGCAGGCCGCCGGCCTCTACCTCTGCGCCAACGACCGCAACCTCGCGCTCAAGGCCGACCTCGACCGCGCGATCCTCAGCTACAACCGCTCGAACGAGTACCTGAACACCGTTCTGTCCTGGTTCGAGTACTACAAGCGCGGCACCCACCAGGTCCCGGACGGCACGGGCGTGCTGCCGATCGACCGCGGCGACAACCGGCGCCCGGGCGTCTTCCCCGGCCCCACCACACCGGCCCCGTCCGTGCCGACGTCTCCCTCCCCGACGTCCCCCGCGCCGAAGCCGGGCACCCAGAACCCGAAGCCGTCCACGCCGGGGACGACCAAGCCCACCCCCGACCCGACCAAGCCCACGCCCGACCCGAAGCCGCCCGTCACCTCGCCGGCCGGCAAGGTCGCGGTGCTCGCGGTCGCGGGCAACCGGCAGCTGACCGCGGTCACCGACAGCGACTTCACAGGGGTCCCCCGCGCCGCGGCGCTCGACGCCTCGGGCAAGCCGGTCGCCAAGGTGAGCGTCCGCTTCGAGATCGTCGGGAGCACCGACACCCGGTTCGCCGGGGGCAGGACCGTGGTCACCGCCACCACCACCGCGTCCGGCATCGCCTCCTCCCCGGCGCTGCGGGCCGGCGAGGAGACGGGATCGTTCACGATCCGGGCCACCGTCGTGGGCCGGACCCTGGCCGCGGCCGACTTCGCCGTCTCCGTCACCGAGCGGCAGGCGGACACCCTCGTCCGCGTCGACGGGGACCCGCTGTCGGCCACCACCGGCACCGCCTTCGAGCAGCAGCTCCAGGTGAAGGCCACCGACAAGGGGACCCTCGCCCCCGGCGTGCTCGTCACCGCGGAGATAGTCGACTCGAAGACGGACCCGAAGCCGGTCACCGAGGGGCCGACCTTCAAGAGCACCTCCTCCCGCACCGCCACCTTCACGACCGCCACGGACGGCACCCTGACCCTCAAGGCGGGCGACCTCCTCGCGGGCGACAAGGCGAAGACGTACTTCCTCAAGCTGACCGCGCCCGGCGGCGGCACCCTCTTCGTCGAGCTCAAGGTCACCGCGCCCACCCCGACTCCGGAGCCGGAGCCCTCCGAGCCCGGCACGCCCGGGGCCTCCCCCTCGCCGTCCGCCTCGCCTTCCCCGTCCGCCTCCGCGCCGACGTCCTCTCCCTCCGCCACCGCCTCCAAGACCTCCACCACCGCCTCCAAGGCCTGACCGGCCGCACCACTCCTTCCCCGCGCCGCCCTCTCCGTCCGCACCGGATCCGTCCGCACCGGATCCGTCCACACCGGATCCGTCCACACCGGATCCGTCCACACCGGATCCGTCCGTACCGGACGAGGGGGCGGCGCTCCGTCTTCCCCGAACCCCACCGCCGAGCACGTCCGCGCCCGGCGGGTCCGACCGGCCCGGCGTCACCGCTCCCTTCTGAGCCGCGCGGCGGTGTGCCGGGTCGCCACCGCCTCCGACGGGTCCTCCGGCCACGGGTGCTTCGGGTACCTCCCCCGCAGCTCCGCCCGCACCGCGCGGTAACCGTCCCGCCAGAACGACGCCAGGTCGGCGGTCACCGCCGCCGGCCGCCCGGCGGGGGAGAGGAGGTGGACCAGCACCGGAACCCCCGCCACCCGGGGCGTCTCGGCCAGGCCGAACATCTCCTGGAGCTTCACCGCGAGCACCGGCCGGTCGCCCCCGTACTCCACCCGTATCCGCGAACCGCTCGGCACCTCGATCCGCTCCGGCGCCAGCTCGTCCAGCCGGCCCGCCTCGCCCGACGCCCACGGCAGCAGCCGCCGCAGGGCCTCACCGGCATCGATCCGCCCCAGGTCGGCGCGGCGCCCGGCCCGGGACAGCTCCGGCTCCAGCCACTCCCCGGCCCGGTCGACCAGCGACTCCTCCGACACGTCCGGCCACGGATCGCCCACCTCCCGGCGCAGGAACGCCAGCCGCTCGCGCAGTTCCTCGGCCTCCCGGCTCCACCGCAGCAGCCCGAGCCCCTCGCGCCGCAGACCGTCGAGCAGCGCCTCCCGGACCAGCGCGCGGTCGGCCCCGGCGCCCAGGGGCCGGACCGCCAGCTCGACCGCGCCCAGCCGGTCCACCGAGCGCGCGACCACGTCACCGTCCTCCCAGCGGACCTCCTCGCCGGTGGACCGCAGATGCCCGGCCGCCCGCCGCGCCACGGCCTCGTCCACCACCGCCGCGAGCCGCACCCGGGCCGTGGCGTCCCGCGCCGTACGGTCCGCCACCGCCACGGCCAGCCACGGAGCGGACCGCAGCCCGGAACCCCCGGCGAGCCGCGCCCCGCTCCCCGACACCATCAGGAAGCCCCCCTGCTCCCGGGCCCTGGCCACCCGCTCCGGGAACGCGAGCGCCGTCACCAGCCCGGCCACGGCGTCCTCGCCGCCCCCGACCGCCGTCATGGCGCCACCGTCCTCCCCGACCGACGCAACGGCGCCCCCGCCCCGGGCACCGGTGCTCCCGGCGCCCCCGGTACCACCCTCCCTCCCGGTCACCACTCCACCGACCGCCCGCTCCAGTCGGCGCACCTCCGTCCTCCACCGCGCGCCGTACCCGTCCGAGCCCCGGCGGGCCGCCCGCCAGGCCTCCGCCAGGTCGTCCCCGTAGTCACGCGGCGGTTCCTCGCCGAGCAACGCGACCACCTCGGCGGCCCGCCGGACCCCCACCTCCGGCGCACCGTCCAGCAGGGCGCGGCCCAGCCGGGGGTGGAGCCCCAGCCGGGACAGCCGCACCCCCCGCTCCGTGACCCGCCCCGCCGCGTCCACGGCCCCGATCGACCCGAGGACCGCACGGGCCGCCTCCATCGCCCCGGCCGGCGGCGCGTCGAGCAGCGCGAGCCCCCCGGCCGTCGGATCGCCCCAGCAGGCGGCCCGCAGGGCGAAGTCCGCCAGGTCCGCGATCCTGATCTCGGGTGACGGAAAACGCGCCCTGCTCCCGTCCTCCGCCTCCGCCCAGCAGCGGTAGACCACGCCGGGCGCCTCACGCCCCGAGCGCCCGGCCCGCTGTGTCGCCGCGGCCGCCGACACCGGCACCGTCGCCAGCGACCCGAGCCCCCTGGCGTGGTCCGTCCGGGGCTCCCGCGCGAGCCCCGAGTCGACCACGACCCGCACCCCCGGAACCGTCAGGCTCGACTCCGCAACCGACGTCGAGAGCACCACCCGGCGCCGCCCGCCCGGTTCGACGCCCCGCAGCACCGCGTCCTGCACCGCCGCCGGAGCCCGCCCGTGCAGCTGGAGCACCTCGGCGTCCAGACCGGACAGCAGCCCCGCCGTCCGCGCGATCTCCCCCGTGCCCGGCAGGAAGCAGAGGACGTCGCCCTCGTGCCGCTCCAGGGAGAGCCGGACCGTCGCCGCCACGTGGCGCAGCAGCGCCGGATCCACCCAGGTGCCGTGCGCGGGCCTGATCCCGGCGGGCGGCGCGGCGAACCGCACCTCGTACCCGTGCCCCTCCCCCTCGCTCCGCACGATCGGCGCGGGCCCGCCGCCGTCCAGGGCGGTCAGCAGCCGGGCCCAGGCCTCGGCGTCGCCCGTCGCCGAGGCCGCGATCAGCTTCAGCTCCGGCCGCAGGGCCGCCCGTACGTCCACCAGGAACGCCATCGCCGTATCGGCGTCCAGGTGCCGCTCGTGGCACTCGTCGAGCAGTACCACGTCGACCCCCGCCACCTCCGGGTCGCGCTGGAGCCGCTGGAGCAGGACGCCCGTGGTCACCACCTCGACCCGGGTCGCCGGTCCGGCCCGCCGCTCGCCGCGCACCGAGAAGCCGACCGCGCCGCCGACCTCCTCGCCGAGCAGCCACGCCATCCGCCGGGCCGCCGCCCGCACCGCCATCCGGCGCGGCTCGGCCACCAGCACCCGGCGCTCGGGACCGTCCCCTATGAGCCCCGCGAGGGCCAGCGGCACCAGCGTCGTCTTGCCGGTGCCGGGAGGAGCGGACAGCACCGCCGTGCCGCGCTCCGCGAGCGCGGAGAGCAGCTCGGGGACGGCATGGCGGACGGGGAGACGGTCGAGCGCTTCGTTTCGGATCACGCACTCAGTCTCGTACGCGCAGGAAAAAGGTGGGCCTCGTTGTCCACAGGGCCCACCTGTAAGTACGACTGATGCGAGAAGGGATAGGGGAGAGCAGGGAGGAGAGGGGATCGGAGAACGGGGAGGCGGCTACTCGTCCCGCTCGCACACGAAGATCGCCGTCCCCGGGATCAGATTCCCCCGCAGCGGGGACCAGCCGCCCCACTCCTGACCGTTCCAGGCCGGCCACTCCGGCTCGACCAGGTCCACGAGCCGGAACCCGCCGGCCACCACGTCCCGCACCCGGTCCCCGAGCGTCCGGTGGTGCTCCACGTACACCGCCCGCCCCTCCTCGTCCTGCTCGACGTACGGCGTGCGGTCGAAGTAGGAGGCCGCGACCGAGAGCCCCTCGGGCCCCGGCTCGTCGGGGAACGCCCAGCGGATCGGGTGCGTCACCGAGAACACCCAGCGCCCGCCCGGCCGCAGCACCCGGCGCACCTCGCGGAAGACCCGTACCGGATCGGCGACGAACGGCACCGCCCCGTACGCCGAGCAGGCCAGGTCGAAGGAGCCGTCCCGGAACGGCAGCGCCCCCGCGTCGGCCTCCACCAGCGGCACCTCGCCGCCGATGCGCAGCGCGTGCTGGAGCTGCCGGTGCGACAGGTCGAGCGCCACCGGCCGCGCCCCCCGCGCCGCCAGCCACCGCGAGCACTGCGCCGCGCCCGCGCCGATCTCCAGGACGTCGAGGCCCTTCAGCGAGGCGGCCGGGCCGAGCAGCCCCGCCTCGGCCTCGTCGAGTCCCTCGGGGCCCCACACGAACCGGTCGTCGCCCAGGAAGGAGCCGTGCTCGCTCTGGTACTCGTCGGCGTTCCGGTCCCACCATCCGCGGCTCGCCCGGCTGCTCTCCGCGTCCCCCGCGTCACGCCGGGTCGCCTCCGCCCCGTCGTACCCGCCTTCGACCGCGTCTTCGCGTCCGTACTCTTGGTTCATCTCGCCCGCCGATGTAGTTTGCGCTCAGTACCGCCGTGCGGCGGACCACGCCGACACGGCGTGGATGGACATGAGTGGTGCCGGAGTTGAGCCGATCTGCCCCGGGTGCGTGCTTCGCGCATTGACCCTGTCCGGCCGCTTCCGTATGCTAAAGGTTGCGCTGCGGGTCTGCGTGCCTCAGACGGAGCAGGCCGCGCTCGTACCTGGTGTATGTCCCCTCGGTTTTCGAGGCTCCTCCCGTCCGCGGGCAGGGAGTTTCCTTGGCTGTCCGGCTTCTTGGTGCGATACGGGCTCACGGCGTAGCAGTACCTACGACTTTCTGTCCGTAACCGGAGCCCTTTCCCACATGACGAGCAGCACCGAGACCACCGCCACCACCCCGCAGGTTGCGGTCAACGACATCGGTAACGAGGAAGCCTTCCTCGCCGCGATCGACGAGACGATCAAGTACTTCAACGACGGCGACATCGTCGACGGCGTCATCGTGAAGGTCGACCGGGACGAGGTCCTGCTCGACATCGGTTACAAGACCGAAGGTGTCATCCCGAGCCGCGAGCTCTCGATCAAGCACGACGTCGACCCGAACGAGGTCGTCAAGGTCGGCGACGAGATCGAGGCCCTGGTTCTCCAGAAGGAGGACAAGGAAGGCCGCCTGATCCTCTCGAAGAAGCGCGCCCAGTACGAGCGCGCCTGGGGCACCATCGAGAAGATCAAGGAAGAGGACGGCATCGTCACCGGTACCGTCATCGAGGTCGTCAAGGGTGGTCTCATCCTCGACATCGGCCTCCGCGGCTTCCTCCCGGCCTCCCTGGTCGAGATGCGCCGCGTCCGCGACCTCCAGCCCTACGTGGGCAAGGAGCTCGAGGCGAAGATCATCGAGCTGGACAAGAACCGCAACAACGTGGTCCTGTCCCGCCGCGCCTGGCTGGAGCAGACCCAGTCCGAGGTCCGCCAGACCTTCCTCACGACCCTCCAGAAGGGTCAGGTCCGCTCCGGCGTCGTCTCCTCGATCGTCAACTTCGGTGCCTTCGTGGACCTGGGCGGCGTCGACGGTCTCGTGCACGTCTCCGAGCTGTCCTGGAAGCACATCGACCACCCGTCCGAGGTCGTCGAGGTCGGCCAGGAGGTCACCGTCGAGGTTCTCGACGTGGACATGGACCGCGAGCGCGTCTCCCTGTCGCTGAAGGCGACCCAGGAGGACCCGTGGCAGCAGTTCGCCCGGACCCACCAGATCGGTCAGGTCGTCCCGGGTAAGGTCACCAAGCTGGTTCCGTTCGGTGCGTTCGTCCGCGTGGACGAGGGCATCGAGGGTCTGGTCCACATCTCCGAGCTGGCCGAGCGCCACGTGGAGATCCCGGAGCAGGTCGTCCAGGTCAACGACGAGATCTTCGTCAAGGTCATCGACATCGACCTCGAGCGCCGCCGCATCAGCCTCTCGCTGAAGCAGGCCAACGAGTCCTTCGGTGCCGACCCGGCCTCGGTCGAGTTCGACCCGACCCTGTACGGCATGGCCGCGTCCTACGACGACCAGGGCAACTACATCTACCCCGAGGGCTTCGACCCCGAGACCAACGACTGGCTCGAGGGCTACGAGGCTCAGCGCGAGGCCTGGGAGACCCAGTACGCCGAGGCGCAGGCTCGCTTCGAGCAGCACCAGGCCCAGGTCATCAAGTCCCGCGAGGCCGACGAGGCCGCCGCTGCCGAGGGTGGCGCCGCCGCTCCGGCCGGTGCCCCGGCGGGCGTGTCGGGTGGCTCCTACTCCTCGGAGTCGGACGACAACTCCGGCGCCCTGGCGTCGGACGAGGCGCTTGCCGCCCTGCGCGAGAAGCTGGCCGGCGGCCAGAGCTGAACAGGCTCTCCGCTGAGCGCTAGCCGCTAGCGAGACCGAGGCCCGTTCCCCTCCAGGGGAGCGGGCCTCGGCGTTTTCCCGGGCACCCCGCCCCCTCGGGGCGTGACCGCGACGGTCGCCGCAGCGGCCGGGGAGGTCGCGAGGGGACGGCGAGGAGCGCCGAGAGGAGGGGGAGGAAGCAGCGTTCGGGAGCGCAGGGGGGACGCTTTCCGGGGCAGGAACGGGGGTGTTCCTGTACAGGAACGGGGGCCGCCCCTGTACGTGCGCGGGGAGCGAGAGGCTGAACGCGACGCCGTGCGGAGACGGTGGGGAGACGCCCTGACCGTGTCAAGGTCCGGACCAGTGGCCGGAGTTCACGCCGTCCCAGCGGAAGATCACGCGTCCCGGGAATGGGGGCACGGCCCGGCGCGTTCCCAGAGAGAACACGAGGAGGAGCGGTAATCGTGCTTGATCCGCAGGATTTGTACGAATGGGACCCGAAGGGCGTGGCCGTCGTCGACATGGCTCTGGCGCAGGAGTCGGCCGGCCTGGTCATGCTGTACCACTTCGACGGCTACATCGACGCGGGCGAGACCGGCGAGCAGATCGTCGAGCGCGTGCTCGACACCCTTCCGCACCAGCTGGTGGCACGCTTCGACCACGACCGGCTCGTGGACTACCGGGCCCGCCGCCCGCTGTTGACCTTCCGGCGCGACCGCTGGACCGCGTACGAGACGCCGTCCATCGAGGTCCGCCTCGTGCAGGACGCCACCGGCGCCCCCTTCCTCCTCCTGTCGGGTCCGGAGCCGGACGTGGAGTGGGAGCGGTTCGCCGCCGCCGTCCGGCAGATCGTCGAGCGCCTCGGCGTGCGCCTCTCCGTCAACTTCCACGGCATCCCCATGGGCGTGCCGCACACGCGCCCGGTCGGCCTCACCCCGCACGGCAGCCGCACCGACCTCATGCCCGGACACCGCAGCCCCTTCGACGAGGCCCAGGTCCCCGGCAGCGCCGAGTCGCTCGTCGAGTACCGGCTCACCGAGGCCGGCCACGACACCCTCGGCGTCGCCGCCCACGTCCCGCACTACGTGGCCCGCTCGTCGTACCCGGACGCGGCCCTGACCGCCCTGGAGGCCGTCACGGCCGCCACCGGCCTCGTCCTCCCCGGCGTCGCCCACTCTCTGCGGACGGAGGCCCGCCGCACCCAGACCGAGATCGACCGCCAGATCGGCGAGGGCGACGAGGAACTGGTGGCGCTCGTGCAGGGCCTTGAGCACCAGTACGACGCGGTGGCCGGGGCCGAGACCCGCGGCAACCTCGTCGCGGAGCCCGCCGACCTGCCGTCGGCCGACGAGCTGGGCCGCGAGTTCGAGCGCTTCCTCGCGGAGCGGGAGGGCGACGCGTAGCCCCGCCGGGGCAGGCCCTAAGCTGCCGCTCATGCTGAAGGTGGGCCTGACCGGCGGGATCGGCGCCGGCAAGAGCGAAGTGTCACGGCTGCTCGTCTCGTACGGGGCCGTGCTGATCGACGCGGACCGGATCGCCCGGGAGGTCGTGGAGCCCGGCACTCCGGGGCTCGCGGCCGTCGTGGAGGCCTTCGGCGACGGCGTCCTCACCGCGGAGGGGACGCTCGACCGGCCGAAGCTCGGATCCGTCGTGTTCGCCGACGCCGAGCGCCTGGCCACCCTCAACGCCATCGTGCACCCCCTGGTCGGAGCCCGGTCGGCCGAGCTGGAGGCCCGGGCGGGGGCCGGGGACGTCGTCGTCCACGACGTCCCCCTGCTCACCGAGAACGGACTCGCGCCGCTCTACGACCTGGTCGTGGTCGTGGACGCGTCCCCCGAGACCCAGCTCGACCGGCTCGTACGGCTCCGGGGCATGGACGAGTCCGAGGCGCGGGCCCGGATGGCGGCCCAGGCCACGCGCGCGCAGCGGCTGGCCGTCGCGGACCTCGTGATCGACAACGACGGACCGCTCGACGAGCTGGAGCCGCAGGTCCGGAAGGTCTGGGACGAACTGGCCCGGCGGGCCGCGTCCTCCTGAGGCCCCCGCGGGGGCGAGCGGACGGAATGCGGCCACCGGGTCCGGTGTTCAACCACCGAGCGAGGGGAAGGATGCCATCGTGGCCGACAGCAATCCGGAAACGCACGTCATCGACTTCCGCGCCGCGGAGCAACTGCTGGCCGCGCGGGACCCCCGTGGCGCCGTGAAGCTGCTGGACTCGGTGATCGCCGCCCACCCCGAGAACACGGCCGCGCGCCTGCTGCGCGCGCGGGCCTTCTTCGCCGCCGCCCAGCTGCGCCCCGCGCAGCTGGAGTTCGAACTGGTCCTGGAGCGCGAGCCGGACAACGCGTTCGCCCACTTCGCCCTCGCCCGCACCCTGGAGCGCTCCGGACAGACCGACCGGGCCACCCGGCACTTCCGCCTCGCCGCCGCGCTCGACCCCAAGCCGGAGTACCTGGAGGCGGCGGACTTCGACTCGCGCAACTGAGCGTGTAGGGCGGGTGTACGGATACGGGTACGGAACCGGCCGCGCTCAGCGCCTCCCGCCGCCGCGACCGGGGTCGTACGGAGGGACGTCCCGGCCCGGCTGCCAGTGCGGGCCCTGCCGCATCCGGCGCACCACGAGGACCAGGTCGACCAGGACCACCAGGAACAGCGCCCCGCAGGCCGCCGCCCAGCCGGGCCGGCCCACCAGGGCGAACGCGACCGTGCCGAAGGCCGCCCACAGCAGCCCCCACACGCTCAGCCAGAACCGCATCCGCAAGGGACTGCGCGCGGTCACCGGCTCACTCCCGGTCCGCATGACGGTCACGCCCTCCGTGGGACTTCTCCGGCCCCTTCCAGCATGGACCCGTCCCGGAGGAAAGCGAAGAGGAGAGCGCAGCCGGGGAACGCTCAGTGGATGACGCTGTAGCTGCGCCAGGGCGCGGTGTCCGGGACGATCTCGTCCCCGGTGTCGGCCGGCAGGTAGGTGGAGTCCTTGCCCCGGCAATCAGGGGTCGGGTACAGCACGATGTCCACCATGGTGTTGTTCTCGACCTTGGTCGCGCCGGACGGCGCCAGGTGGTGGCAGCCCTTCACCGAGGGGCTGGTCACCATCACCCCCACCTCGCGCTCCGTCTCGTACTCGATCGTGCCCACGGCGGTGCGGCCGAGGCCCGAGCAGCCGGCGACGGCGAGGGTGAGCAGCACGGCCCCGGTGGCGGTCGTGAGACGCCGGCGAACGGACATGGCGGTTCCTCTTCTGTCGGGTTCTATCGAGTACGGCGATGGGCGGTGCCCCTCGGGTCCGACCCCGGTCCAGGCCCACCCTCCCGCCCGCCGGACCCCGTGTCATCCGCTGCTGGGCCGCCCGGGGGAACCACCCGGCGGCCGGGCCGCACCCGGTGGCCGGGGGCCGTTGTCAGACCCCGCCCGTAAGGTCGGAGGTCCACGTCGGAACAGGTCGGAGTTCCGTCACGCGGCGGAGAGCCGGGGGAGGAGAGCGGAGCCGTGACACACACCTGGACCACCGGTGCCGCCGTCTTCCTGCCCGCCGCCCTTCCCCGTGAGGGCCGGGTCGCCTTCTGGGCCCCCGACGGCGGCGCGCTGCCGGACCCGGAGACGGTGCCCGGCGCGGAGCGCGTCGCGCTGACCGTCGCCCGGCGGCACGGCGGCGGCGCCCGGAGCCGCGAGGTCCCCGCCGTCACGCTCCCCGTCGAGGCCGCCCTGCCCCACCTCGTCGCCGCCCGGCACCACCCGGCCGCCCACCCCGCCACCGCCGGCTGGGGCGCCGCCACCCTGCACGCCCTCCACCTGGCCGCCCGGGGACGGCTCCTGCCCGGCCTGACCGCCGACGACCTGGACGCCTGGCGGGCCGGACCCCTGGACGCCGACGACATCGCCCACCTGCGAGCCGTCGCCGCCGCCCTGCCGGCCGAGGCGTACGCCGTCCCCGTCCCCGCTCCCGGCCGCGGACCGCTGCGCCTTCCCGATCCCGAAGCCCTCGTCCGCGCCTTCCTCGACGCCGTCGCCGACACCCTGCCCCGCACCCCGGCCGCCGCCCACGCGGTCGGGGCGCCGTTCGCCGCCCGCGCCCCGCAGCACCTGCCCCGCGCGCGTGCCTGGGCCGCCGAGGCGGCGGCCGGGATGGACGCCGGGGTCCGGGTCTCGCTCCGCCTCGACCTGTCGGCGTACGAACTCTTCGACGTCGGCGCCTCCGAGGAGGGGGGCGACGGAAAGGGCGGCGGCGAGCGCCACGCCGCCGCCGCGCTCCTCCAGGTCCACAGCCTCGCCGACCCCACCCTCGTCATCGACGCCACCGCCCTGTGGGCGGGGGAGGGCGAGCACTTCGGCCCCCGCGCCCGGATCGACGCCGTCCTCGCCCTGCGCCGCGCCGCCCGGGTCTGGCCCCCGCTCGCCCGGCTCCTGGAGCGGGACGTTCCCGACGTCCTCGCCGTCACCGAGGACGAGCTGTACGAGCTGCTCGGCCCCGCCGCCGCCCGGCTCGCCGACGCCGGGGTCGCCGTCCACTGGCCGCGCGAGCTGGCCCGCTCGCTCAGCGCCTCCGCCGTCGTCCGCCCGGCGCTCGCCGCGCCCGGCTCCGCGACCGACGGCACCTCCTTCTTCGACAGCGAGGAGCTGCTGCGCTTCGACTGGCAGCTGGCCCTCGACGGCGACCCGCTCACCGAGCGCGAGATGGACCTCCTCGCCGAGGCCCACCGGCCCGTCGTGCGCCTGCGCGACCAGTGGGTCGTCGTCGACCCCGACCTGGTCCGCAAGGCCCGCAAGCGGGAGCTCGGCCTGCTCGAACCGGTCGACGCCCTCGGCGTCGCCCTCACCGGCACCGCCGAGGTGGACGGCGAGACCGTCCCCGCCGTCCCCGTCGGCGCGCTCGCCGCCCTCCGCGACCGACTCCTGGCCGGCCCCGAGGACGTACAGGCCCCGCCCGGCCTCACCGCCACCCTGCGCGACTACCAGCTCCGCGGCCTCGCCTGGCTCGACCTGATGACCTCCCTCGGCCTCGGCGGCTGCCTCGCCGACGACATGGGCCTCGGCAAGACCGTCACCCTCATCGCCCTCCACCTGCGCCGCGCCCGCCGCGCCCCCACCCTCGTCGTCTGCCCGGCGTCCCTGCTCGGCAACTGGCAGCGGGAAGTACGGAAGTTCGCCCCCGACGTGCCCGTGCGGCGCTTCCACGGCGCCGACCGGGACCTGGACGGCACCGAAAGCGGCTTCGTCCTCACCACCTACGGCACCCTGCGCACCAGCGCCGCCCGACTGGCCGCGCACGAGTGGGGGATGGTCGTCGCCGACGAGGCGCAGCACGTCAAGAACCCGTTCTCCGCGACCGCCAGGGCGCTGCGCGAGATCCCCGCGCCCGCCAGGGTCGCCCTGACCGGCACCCCCGTCGAGAACAACCTCTCCGAGCTGTGGGCCCTCCTCGACTGGACCACCCCCGGGCTCCTCGGGCCGCTCAAGGCCTTCCGTTCCCGGCACGCCAGGGCCGTGGAGAACCACGAGGAGATCGAGCACGACGAGGCCGTCGAGCGGCTCGCCCGGCTCGTCCGGCCCTTCCTGCTGCGCCGCCGCAAGTCCGACCCCGGCGTCGTCCCCGAGCTGCCGCCCAAGACGGAGTCCGACCACCCCGTCCCCCTCACCCGCGAGCAGGCCTCCCTCTACGAGGCGACCGTCCGCGAGACCATGGCGCGGATCGAGGAGTCCGAGGGCATGGCACGGCGCGGCCTCGTCATGAAGCTGCTGACCTCCCTCAAGCAGATCTGCAACCACCCCGCGCAGTTCCTCAGGGAGGAGGCCCCGCGCGGTCCCGGCACCGCCCGCCTCGCCGGCCGCTCCGGGAAGCTCGCCCTCCTCGACGAACTCCTCGACACGATCCTCGCCGAGGACGGATCCGTGCTCGTCTTCACCCAGTACGTGGCGATGGCCCGGCTCCTCGCCGACCACCTGGCCGCACGCGGCGTCCCCGCCCAACTCCTGCACGGCGGCACCCCGGTGGCCGAGCGCGAGCGGATGGTCGACCGCTTCCAGGACGGCGAGGTCCCCGTCTTCCTGCTCTCCCTGAAGGCCGCCGGCACCGGCCTCAACCTCACCCGGGCCGGCCACGTGATCCACTACGACCGCTGGTGGAACCCGGCCGTCGAGGAGCAGGCCACCGACCGCGCCTACCGCATCGGCCAGACCCAGCCGGTGCAGGTCCACCGGCTGATCGCCGAGGGCACGGTCGAGGACCGGATCTCCGAGATGCTCCGCGCCAAGCGGGCCCTGGCCGACGCCGTCCTCGGCTCCGGCGAGGCCGCCCTCACCGAACTCACCGACCGGGAGCTCGCCGACCTGGTGTCCCTGAGGAGGCCCTCGTGAACCGTGCCCGGGCCGCGCTCGGCACCGTCGCCCGCCACGACGACCGCCGCCGCTCCTTCCCGCAGGTCGCGCCCCGCGAGGCCCCCGACGGGCGGTTCGCCGCCACCTGGTGGGGGAACGCCTGGGTCGACGCCCTGGAGGACATCGCCCTCGACCCGGCCCGGCTCGCCCGCGGCAAGACCTACGCGGGACGCGGCCACGTCGACGCGATCACGGTCACCCCCGGCCGGGTCGTCGCCTACGTCCACGGCAGCCGGCCCCGCCCGTACCGCACCGAGATCAGGATGCGGACCCTCGGCGACGACGGCTGGGAGGAGTTCCTCGACGGGGCCACCGCGCGCCCCGACCACATCGCCGCCCTCCTCGACAAGGACGTGCCGCACGCCCTGGAGGCGGTCGCCGGGCTGCTCCCCGCGCCGGGCGACCTCGTCCCCGACTGCTCCTGCCCGGACGACGGCCACCCCTGCAAGCACGCCGCCGCCCTCTGCTACCAGGCCGCGCGGCTCCTCGACGAGGACCCGTTCGTCCTCTTCCTGATGCGCGGCCGCGGGGAGCAGGAGCTGCTCGCCGAACTGACCCGGCGCAACGCGGCCCGGTCCGCCGCCGAGGCGGGCGCCGCCGCGCCGCCGATGCCCACCGTCCCCGCCCGCACCGCCCTCGACGCCACCGGGGCCGGACTCCTGCCGCTGCCCGCCCCGCTGCCGTTCCCCGACCGGCCCGGCCGCCCGGCCGTCTTCCCCCCCGACCCCGACGCCCCCGATCCGCTCGCGCTCGACCTCCTCGCCACCGAGGCCGCCGCCCGCGCCCACGCGTTCCTCACCACCGGTCTCGACCCGGTCGCCGCCCTCACCCCCTGGCAGGACGCGGTCCGGCTCGCCGCCGTGCACCCCGGCTCCGGCCTCACCGCCTCCACCCGCGCGCTCTACCGCGACCTGGCCCGCGCCCTCGACCGCACCCCCACGGACCTGGCCCGCGCCGTCGCCGCCTGGCGGCAGGGCGGCGCCGAGGGCCTCGCGGTCCTGGAGGAGCCCTGGGACCCGCCGGCGGGCCCGTTCGACCGGGCCAGACCCGCGCTGCTCGCCGCCGGCCTCCCCGCCTTCCGCCCCTGGCGCAACCGCCTCTCCGGCAGGTCCCTCCAGCTCCGTCTGGGCCGGGACGGCCTCTGGTACGGCTACGAGTCGGACGCCGACCGCGAGGACTGGTGGCCGCGCGGCGACCCCGACCACGACCCGGTCGACACGCTCGACGGCCTCCTCGGACGCTGATCCCGCGCTCGGCCCGGCGGACGAACCCGCGGGCCGTCCACACTCGAACAGGTCCCACTCGTTGGGGTGAAACCCTCCGGGGGCCGGATCCGGCGCGCACGTCCGCCGCGTTGATTCGGGTACGGGCAACTGCCCGTGCACACCTCCGGAAGGCAGGAAGCCATGAGGCAGATTCGCCGAAGTGGTCTGGCCACACTGTTGGTCACGGGCGGGGCGCTCGCCCTCTCGGCGGGCGCCGCGCACGCCGACGCCGGCGCCCAGGGCGCCGCGGTCGGTTCGCCGGGAGTCGGTTCCGGCAACACGGTTCAGCTGCCGGTGCACGTCCCGGTCAACGTCTGCGGCAACACGGTCAACGTCGTCGGGCTGCTCAACCCGGCCTTCGGCAACAGCTGCGCCAACGTCTCGGACGAGCCGACGGGTTACGGATCGGACGACGACGGCCGCTCCCACTCCCACAAGGACCAGCCCGGCACCCCGCGCGGCGGAGAGCAGGCCGGCGGTTCCCAGGGGGGCGGTTCCCAGAGCGGCGGCTCCTCCAACGGCGGCGGCTCCACCGCCGAGAGCCACGCCGCGGGCTCGCCCGGCGTCCTCTCCGGGAACGGCCTCCAGCTCCCCGTCGACGTCCCCGTGAACGTCAGCGGGAACTCGGTCAACGTGGTCGGCATCGGCAACCCGTCCTTCGGCAACACCGCGGTCAACGGCCCCGCGAAGCCGCCCCAGCCGATCGAGACGCCGACGCCGCGCCCGCAGACCCCCGTGCGGAACATCCCCCCGGCCCCGCAGACCGTGCCGCCCGCCCCCGTGCCCGCTCCGGCCCCCGCGGCGCAGGGCGAGACGGGCGAGGCCGCGCTGGCCCACACCGGTTCGTCGGACGGCATCGGCTACGCCGCCTCGGGAAGCGCCGCGCTGCTCCTCGGCGGCGCCCTGCTGTACCGCCGCGCGCGCCGCGCCGGGGACCGGGCCTGAGGGAACGTCCCGCGCGGCGGGACCGGCGCCCACTGACGCCCGAGCCGTCAGCCGCGCGCGTCCCCGCCGTCGCCGCGCCAGGCCCGGAGCACCGCCTCGATGGCGGGAGCCACCCTCGTCCGGGCCTGGTGGCGGGGCACCCCCTGCATCAGCAGGGTGTCGTACGGGGTGTCCACGTGCCGTACGCCGGCCCGTACCGCGGCGGTCACCGCACCGCGGTCGAGCGAGCGGCCCGCGGCCGTGCGCCCCACCCGCCCACTGCCCTTCGCCGAGGCGTGGGCGGCGATCTCCCCGGCCCGGTCCGCCGGGCAGGACGGGAAGAGCCGCAGGATCTCCGCCCGGAGGGCCGCGGTGACCTCGGCGTCGAGGACCGCGCGCCGCTCCGCGTCCCGGACCCGCCGCCTGGCGCGCGCCTCCGCGTCCGCCAGGCAGGCGCGCTCTGCCGCCGCCAGCGCCGCCTCCTCGACGAGGAGGCCCTGCCGCTCGTACCGGGTGCGGCGCCGGTTGTGCCGTACCACCACCGCCCAGAGGGTGCTGCCCTCGCGGGCGCGCCGGGTGAGGGCCGTGGAGCCCCGGGGCAGGAAGACCAGGTGCCCGAGGTCGGCGCAGTCCAGGCAGACCGGCGCGTTGAACTCGAGGATCATCCGCTCCAGCGGCCCCCGGTGGCACTCCGAGCAGCGGCGGCGCTTGAGCGGTTCGACGACGACCGGTGCGACCAGGTCCATGCCCGTCCCCGTCCCCGCCGCCGTCAGCGGACGCCGGGCGCGGCGGCGGCGACGAACAGGGCGAGGGCCTCCTTCGCCTGCTCGGAGCGGCGGGCGCGGTCCGCGGTCCCCACCGCCTCGTGCATGCAGTGGGTCTCCTCGAAGGCCTTCTCCGCCAGGCGCCGGGTCTCGGGGTCGTCGCACACCAACTGCACGCGGAAGAGGGCCTGCCGGGCGGCGGTGCGCTGCCGGTAGGAGGCGTAGCGGGACTCCTCGGCCTCCTCCGAGCCGGGCTCCTCGGCGGCCCGGAACCAGCGGTCGTTCTGGCTGTGCCGGTAGTCGACGACCGCGCCGGCGAAGGCGCTGTAGGTCGCGATCCGCTCCTGCCGGAGCTGCTCGGACCGGGCGAGCGCGGCCGTGCGCTCGGTGGCCCGCCCCTGGAACCAGTGGGTGAAGACGACACCCAGCAGGGTTCCCGCCACGGCTATCAGTGCGGCGTCCATGACCGGCCGCCCTCCCGTTTCCCTCGACCGTCCGACCCCTTGATCATGACAGCCGGGAGGGCTCGCGTCACGGCCCGTGTCCGTACCCGCGTACCCGCGTCCATTACTGCCGGTATCCGCTCAGGAAGCGGCCGATGCGGCTGATCGCGGCGTCGAGGTCGTCGGCGTACGGCAGGGTGAGGATGCGGAAGTGGTCCGGGCGCGGCCAGTTGAAGCCGGTGCCCTGGACGACCTGGATCTTCTCCCGGAGCAGCAGGTCGAGGACGAACTTCTCGTCGTCGTGGATCCTGTGCACGGCCGGGTCGAGGCGCGGGAAGGCGTACAGGGCGCCCTTCGGCTTCACGCAGGAGACGCCGGGGATCTCGTTGAGCCTCTCCCAGGCGCGGTCGCGCTGTTCGCGCAGCCTGCCGCCCGGGGCGGTCAGCTCGTGGATCGACTGGCGGCCGCCGAGTGCGGCCTGGATGGCGTACTGGGCCGGGGCGTTGGGGCACAGGCGCATGGAGGCCAGCATGGTCAGGCCCTCCAGGTAGTTCGCGGCGTGTCGCTTCGGGCCGGTGACGACCAGCCAGCCGGAGCGGAAGCCCGCCACCCGGTAGGTCTTGGAGAGGCCGCCGAAGGTGAGGATCACCAGGTCGTCGGCGAGGGAGGCGGCGGGGTGGTGGACGGCGTCGTCGTAGACGATCCGGTCGTAGATCTCGTCGGCGAGGACCATCAGGCCGTGGCGGCGGGCGAGGTCGAGGATGCCCTCGACGATCTCCTTCGGATAGACCGCGCCGGTGGGGTTGTTGGGGTTGATGACGACCACGGCCCGGGTCCGGTCGGTGATCTTCGACGCCATGTCGTCCAGGTCGGGGTACCAGTCGGCCGACTCGTCGCAGAGGTAGTGCACGGCCTTGCCGCCCGCGAGGGTGGTGGCGGCGGTCCAGAGCGGGAAGTCGGGGGCGGGGATCAGGACCTCGTCGCCGTCCTCCAGGAGGGCCTGCACGGCCATGGAGACCAGTTCGGAGACGCCGTTGCCGAGGAAGACGTCGTCCACGTCGACCTCGGGGAGGCCCATCTCCTGGTAGCGCTGGGCCACCGCGCGGCGGGCGGAGAGGATGCCGCGCGAGTCGGTGTAGCCGTGGGCCTTGGGGAGCATCCGGATCATGTCCTGGACGATCTCCTCGGGCGCCTCGAAGCCGAAGAGGGCCGGGTTGCCCGTGTTGAGGCGCAGGACGCTGTGGCCCGCCTCCTCCAGGGCGTTGGCGTGCTCGATCACCGGGCCGCGGATCTCGTAGCAGACCTCGTTCAGCTTGCTCGACTGCCGGAACTCCATGTCCGACCTCCCCAGTTCCCGGAACCAGCACCGCTCGTTGCTGCTTGGTTTTACCAAGTTGGAGCTTGGAAAGTCCAACGACATGTCTAGACTGCGTCGCATGCCACGTCAGTCACGCCGCAGCTACGACCAGCACTGCGCCGCCGCGCGCGCCCTCGACCTCGTCGGCGACCGCTGGACCCTGCTCGTCGTCCGTGAACTCCTCGCCGGGCCGCGCCGCTACACCGACCTCCACGCCGATCTGCCCGGCGTCAGTACGGACATGCTGGCCGGCCGCCTCAAGGACATGGAGGGCGCCGGACTCGTCACCCGCCGCCGACTGCCCCCGCCCGCCTCGGCGTCCGTGTACGAACTCACCCCGCGCGGCCGTGACCTGCTGCCCGTCCTGCGCGCCCTCGCCGCGTGGGGCGCGCCCGACCTGGGAGAGCCGCGCCCGACCGACGCCGTGCGCGCGCACTGGTACGCGATCCCGCTCCTCGGAGCGCTCGCGGAGCTGGGCGCGGGGACCGTCCAGGTCACCCTGGACGAGGGGGAGTTCCACGTACGGGTCGGGGCCGACGGGGACGTGGCGTACGGGGACGGCCCGGCGGAGGCGCCCGGCGCCCGGCTGCGGACCGACGCGGCGACGTGCCGGGCGCTCGCGGGCGGGGAGTTGACACTCGCCGAGGCGGTGGCGTCGGGACGGGCGGAACTCGAAGGGGCGGGGACGGGGTCCGCACTCGAAGGGACGGGGGCGGGGACGGAGCGCGAAGGGGCGGGGACGGGGTCGGAGCGCGAAGGGGCGAAGCCGGTCTCGATCGCGGCCCCCGGCCTCACGTCCTGACGGACTCCGCCTCCAGGGCCTTCGCCAGGCGGTCGCGGGCCGCGGTCTGCGCCGCGATCCGCGCGTCGAGCACGGCCAGCCGCTCGCGGGCGATCTCCAGGCCGCGGGCGGACGGCGGGGCCGAGGGCATGTCCCCGTCCAGGCAGGAGCGGAAGGCGGACACGTCGTCCAGGGTGAGCCCGGCGTTCAGCAGGTACCGGACGTTCGCCACCCGCGTGACGGCGCCCTCCTCGTACACCCGGTAGCCGTTGGCCGCCCGGGACGACGTGAGCAGACCCGCCTGCTCGTAGTGCCGCAGGGCCCGGGCCGACACCCCGGTCAGCCGGGCCAGTTCGCCGATGCGCAAGGGCGCCACCTCCCCGCACAGTCGTACCACGGCCCGGCGGCCGGTCGTTCAGAAGACCAGCGCGCCCCCGTCGACGGGCAGCACCGCGCCGGTCGTGAAGGAGGCTTCGGGCGCGGCGAGGGAGGTGATCGCCCACGCGACCTCCTCGGGCCTGCCGAGCCGCCCCATCGGAACGTGCGCGAGCTGCCAGGCCCGCACCTTTTCCGATTCTTCCGGGGTCAGGCCCGTGTGCAGGCCGATCGGGGTGTCGACCGGTCCGGGGGCGACCGCCACCACCCGGACCCCGGCCGGCGCGAGCTCCACCGCCCAGCAGCGGGTCAGCGTCTCCAGGGCGCTCTTGGTCGCCGGATAGAGGGAGTTGGCGGGCCAGCCGCGCTGCCCGACGGTCGTCGACACGTTCACCACCACGCCCCGGGACTCCCGGAGGGCGGGGACGGCGGCCCGGGTGAGCAGGACCGGGGCGACGAGGTTCGTCTCCAGGAGCGGGACGATCACGGAGCGGTCGAGGGTGCCGAGCGGGCCGCCCGTGGCGATCCCGGCGTTGTTGACGAGGACGTCGAGGCGGCCGTGGGCGTCCAGGGAGGCCCGGACGATCTCCTCGGCTGCGCCCTCCGCCGTGACGTCGGCGGCGAACGGGTGGATCCCGGGCCGGCCCCCGGCGGTCTCCCGCAACGGCCCCTCCCTGCGGCCGACGGCGACGACGGTCGCCCCCTGTCCGGCGAAGGCCCGTGCGGTGGCCCGGCCGATGCCGGTGCCCGCACCCGTGACGACGACGACCCTGGCGGGTGTGGTGGTGTCCATGAATCCGATGGTCGAACGCTGACGCCAATGGCAAGGTCAAGCCATGACACCGCACGAACTGTGGACGGCCCTGCCCCAGGAAGCGCGCGAGCGCGTGGACGCCTTCGTCGTGCGGCGGATGAGGGTGCACGCGGTCAAGGAGATGAGGGACGCCGGTCTCGTGCCCCGGCCCGGCCTGTACGACTGCGCCGACCTCGCCGCCGTACGCACGCAGATCCTCGCCGACCGGCTCGTACCGCTGCCGCCCCAGGACGTGGACGCCCTCGCCGGAAAGGCTGCCGCGCTGCCCGAGCCGCCCGTCGCCCTGGAACTGGAGTGGGACGGCGACACGCAGGGCTGGATCCTTGTGCTCGCTGCCGCCCTCACGGGTCCGGCCGGGCGCCCGCTCCCCTTGGCACAGTGGCAGCAGGCCACCTGGACGGAACCCCTCACCACCGCACGGGCCCTCGCCGACCGGCTCGGCGTGCCGCTGCGCGGCCCCGGTGACGACGGTCCGCCGTGCGTACGGGCAGAGTGAGGGCATGCGGTACGAGGCGATCACCTGGGACCGGCTGGCGGAGGCGCTCGCCGGACACGTCGACGCGTCCGCCCCCGGCGACGGCGGCACATGGCTCAAGGTCGGCATCGACGGGCCGCCCGCCGCGCCCGGCGCCGAACTCGCCGCCGCGCTGGCCGAGGCCCTGCGGGCGCGCGGGCGCCCCGTCCACCTGGCGGGCACGGACGGCTTCCTGCGACCCGCGTCCCTCCGGTACGAGTACGGCAAGCAGGACCCCGACGCGTACTACGGCGGATGGACCGACACCGGCGCCCTGTGGCGGGAGGTCTTCGGCCCGCTGGAGCCCGGCGGCACCGGGCGCGTACTGCCCGACCTGTGGGACCCGGCCACGGACCGCGCCACCCGCAGCCCGTACGTCACGCTGCCGCCCGGCGGCGTTCTCGTCCTGCACGGCCCCTTCCTGCTCGGCCACTGGTTCCCCTTCGACCTCGCCGTGCACCTGCGGCTCTCGCCCGCCGCCCTCGCCCGGCGCACGGAGGAGCCCTGGACGCTTCCCGCCTTCGCCCGGTACGAGACGGAGGTCGACCCGGCCGGGACGGCGGACGTCGTCGTGCGTGCCGACGACCCGCGCCACCCGGCCTGGACGGGGCTCGGGCGGTAGGCGCCCCGGACCTGCCGCCCCTCAGGAGGCCGATCGGCCGTCCGTCGGCGGCACCGGTGGTCTGCCGCCCACCGCCGTGACCGCCTCCGCACCCGCCCCGCACCCCGCCTCCGCCGCCTTCGCCGGGTCCGCACCCGCGAGCCGGGCCGCCAGGAACGCCCCGGTGAACGCGTCGCCCGCGCCCGTCGAGTCCACCGGCCGCACCCGGGGCGCCGCCACCCGCGCGGTGACCCCGCCGTCCTCGGCGACCAGCGCGCCCGCAGCCCCGAGGGTGACCACGACCAGCGGGAAGCGCCGGCTCAACTCCGCCGCAGCCCGCTCCGGGTCGGCGTGTCCGGTGAGCACCCGGGCCTCGTCGGCGTTGGGCAGCAGCACCTCGGCCCCCTCCGCGGCGGCCAGGAACCGGTCGGTGCCCAGCGCCGCCAGGAACCCCGCCGAAGCCGGGTCGACGCTCACCGCGACCCCCGCCTCCCCGGCGTCCCGCAGCGCCCGCCGGGCCGCCCCGCGGCTCGGACCGGCGAAGAACAGGTACCCCGAGAGGTGCAGCCGGGCCACGCCGTCGAGCAGTTCCGGACACCAGTCGGCGGGGGAGAGGCGCAACGCGGCACCGCTGTCGGTCAGGAAGGTGCGCTCCGCCGAGGCGTCCACGAGCGCGATGACGGTGGCCGTCGCCGCCTCCGCGTCCCGGACGAGCAGGGGACGCACGCCCGCCGCCCGCAGCGCCCGCTCGTGCCAGTCGGCCGCGTCCGTCCCCACCCGGCCGAGCAGCCGCACCTCCCCGGCGCCGGAACGCACCGCCCAGCAGGCCGCGTTGGCCCCCGCGCCGCCCGGCAGGGTCCGGATCTCCGCCGCCGTGTCCGTGGCCGGCGCGAGCGGGGTCCCGTGCCGGGCCACGACGTCCGTGACCACGTCCCCGACGACGAGCAGCGCCCGCCCGGCCCGGTTCACCGGCGGCCCGCGCCGTGCGCCCCCGTACCCGCCTCCCCGCCCTGCGCCTCCGCACCCACCTCTCCGGCGTGCGCCTCCGTGCCGCTCTCCCCGTCGTACGCCTCCGTACCGTGCCTTACCCCGCGCGTGCCGCCGCCCGCTCCTCCCGCGCCGGACATGCCCGCCCCGTACGCCCTCGCGATCCTCGCCGCCAGCCGCACGTTCCCCCGTATCGCCGCCAGGTTGGCCTCCAGGGACGCACCCTCCGTGTGGACCGTCAGGTATTCGAGCAGGAACGGCGTCACCGCCTGGCCCGTGACGCCCTTCTCCTTCGCCGCCGCCAGGCCGTCCGCGAGCACCCGGTCGTGCAGCACGGGGTCCAACTGCTCGGCCTCCGGAACCGGGTTGGCCACGACGAGCGCCGCCCGGGGGCCTTCGAGGCCGTCCTGCGCGCGCATCACCGCCGCCACCTCCTCCGGCGTCCGCAGGGTCCAGTCGACGGGCTCGCCCGAGGAGGAGAGGTAGAAACCGGGGAAGTGCTCCGTGCCGTACCCGACGACCGTCACCCCCAGCGTCTCCAGGCGCTGGAGCGTCGCGGGCACGTCGAGGATCGACTTGACCCCGGCGCAGACGACGGCGGTGCCGACCCGTGCGAGCAGCCGCAGGTCGGCGGACTCGTCCTGCGTCTCGGTCCACGCGCGGTGCACCCCGCCGAGGCCGCCCGTCGCGAACACGCGGACGCCCGCCGCGTCCGCCAGCCAGGCCGTCGCCGAGACCGTCGTCGCGCCGGTCGCGCCCGTCGCCAGGGCGGGGGCCAGGTCGCGGTGGCCCAGCTTCCGCACCGTCGGGTCCTCGGCGATCCGTATCAGCGCCGCCTCGTCCAGGCCCACCCTGGCCCTGCCGTCCACCACGGCGACCGTGGCGGGGACGGCGCCCCCGGCCCGTACCAACTCCTCCAGCTCACGGGCCACCGCGAGGTTGCGCGGGCGCGGCAGGCCGTGGGCGACGAGCGTCGACTCCAGGGCGACGACGGGACGGCCCTCGTGGAGCGCTTCCCGTACCTCTTCGGACACGTGTGTGGACATGCCTCATTCCTGGCGCACCCGCGAACCCCGCAAACCTTGTTGGCGACCTCCTGCCAGTTCCTCCGGAAGCCCCTGCGGAATCCGTCACGGACCGCCCCCGGTCACCGCCCCGGACCGTCGCGACGCCCTTGCGCCGCCGCCCCGGAGCGTCGGTGCGGATTCCGTCGACAGCGTCGGCCCCGGGCATCGTCCCTGGTGGGAGCCGTGCCCTTCATGTGGTCCCGCCCTCGGACGACCCCGGGATCCCCGCTACAGTCACCGCCCATGACGACACATGACCTGCCCTCCTTCGCCGTCCACATCCCCGACGCGGAGCTCGAAGCGGAGCCGCTCGACCCCGCCCAGATCGTCTCCGGCACGCCCGAGGTGACGGGCAAGGTGCTGTGGGAGTCCGCCGACGGCAAGCAGGTGCGCGGCATCTGGCAGATCACGCCCGGCGTCGTCACCGACACCGAGGCCAACGAGCTGTTCGTGGTGGTCTCCGGGCGGGCGACCGTCGCCGTCGAGGGCGGGGACACCCTGGAGATCGGCCCCGGCGACGCCTGCGTGCTGCGCGAGGGCGACCGGACCACCTGGACCGTCCACGAGACCCTGCGCAAGGCGTACCACATCAGCCTCTGAGACGTCCGGGAGCCGGAGTCTGGTGGGAAACCTTCCGATCCGCTGGTACCCCCGGCCTACGGCACGGGCGCCCCGCGTCGCCGCGCCGCCGGAGCCTCATCCCCGGCGGCACCGCGCTGACGGAACGTCCCTCGCGGAAGACCCGTTCAGGCCTTCTTGAGGACGCCTCGCAGGGCGAGCGCCGCCATCGGAAGGAGCAGACAGGCGGCGATCGCGTTCAGCGGCCCGTAGCCCGCCCGGGAGACGATCAGGCCCGCCACGAGACCGCCGACCCCTGCGGCCGTGTTCATGATGAAGTCGGACAGCCCCTGGGCGGCGGCCCGGGCGGCCTGCGGCACCGAGTCCGTGAGCAGCGCCGAACCGGACACGAGCCCCGCCGACCAGCCCAGGCCGAGGACGAAGAGCCCCAGGGCGACCCGGCCGTGGCTCGGCCCCGCCGTGCCCGCGACGAGCGCCGCCGCGCCGATGAGGCCGACCGCGAGCCCGATCACCGAAAGGCGCCCCAGCCGGTCGGAGAGCCGGCCCATCAGCGGGGAGAAGGCGTACATGCCCGCGATGTGCCCGCTGATGACGAGGCCGATCAGCTCGATGTCCGCACCGTGGTGGGTGAGCGCCACCGGGGTCATCGACATGATCGACACCATGGCGGTGTGCGAGCCCGCGACGGTGACCAGGGCGAGGCGGGCCCGCGGGGACTCCCGTACCGCCCGCATTCCGGCCCGCAGGGAGCGGCTCTCGACCGCCTCCTTCCCGCCCGGGTCCGCGTCGGTCAGCGCGCGGGCGGTGAGGAGCGGGTCCGGGCGGAGGAGCAGGGCCACCACGGCCGCCGCGACCACGAAGACTCCGGCCGCCCAGACGAAGGGTCCCGCCGTGGCCGGTACGCCCAGGCCCGCGACGCTCTTCCCGGCGGGCGCCGCGATGTTCGGCCCGAGCACCGCCCCGATCGTGGTCGCCCACACCACCGTGGAGATCGCCCGGGCCCGGTGGTCCGGCTCGGCCAGGTCGGCCGCGGCGAAACGGGCCGCCAGGTTGGCCGAGGAACCGGCGCCGAAGCCGACGAGCCCGGCGAGCAGCAGGGCGAAGCTCCCGACGACCGCCCCGAGCACCACCACACCGGCGCCCACGGCCCCGAGCAGATACGCGAGGACGAGCCCCGCCCGGCGCCCCCGCGAGGCCATCAGGGCGGCCAGCGGCATGGCGAGCAGCGCGGGTCCGGCCACCGTCGCCGTCGACGCCAGACCGGCCAGCGCCTCGGTGCCGCCGACCTCCGTGGCCAGGACGGCGGCGAGCGCGACCCCGATGGCGATCCCGAGGCCGCCGAGGATCTGGGTGGCGATCAGCACGGCCTGGACGCGCCGACGCAGCGCCGGCAGCTCGGCGGTGGTGACGGAGGTGGAGGCGGAGCCGGTTGCGGGGCCGGGGCCGGGTATGTGGCCGGGCAGAGCGGAGTCAGGGGCGCCGGGGGTCTGGGTCACTTACGAGAGTGTGCCAGCCGTCCCACCTGATGGGAACGTCCCCACCTTCGGCGCGACCCTCGGAACAAACGCCTCCGTCCCCGGCACGGCTCCCGCGGCAAACCTCCGCCCCACCGCGCCCCCGGAACGAACGCCCCCGCCCCGCCACGTCCCCCGGAACGAACGTCCCCGCCGCGCCCCTCAGAACAACGGCGCCGGCAGCACGCCCTCAAGCTCCAGCAGCCGCCGTTTGGTCTCCAGGCCGCCTCCGAAGCCGCCGAGCCCCCCGTCGCTCTCCACCACCCGGTGGCACGGCACCACCACCGGCAGCGGATTGGAACCCATCGCCGCCCCCACCGCCTGTGCGGCGCCCGGCTGCCCCACGCGCCTGGCCAGCTCCCCGTACCCGACGACCGTCCCGTACGGGACGCCGGTCGCCAGCTCGCGCAGCACCTGCCGGTTGAACCCGCTCGTCAGGCTCCAGTCCAGCGGCAGGTCGAGCGCGTCCGGAGCGCCCGCGAAGTACCGCTCCAGCCGGCGTATCGGCTCCGCGAGCAGCCCCGACGCGCACTCCACCGGCTCCGCGCCCAGCCGGGCCCCCAACCGTTCGAGCATCTGTTCCCGTCGTGCCGCGTCCGCGTGGAACTCGACCCGCACGAGCCCCCGCCCGGTCGCCGCCAGGAAGAGCGGCCCGACGGCGCTCCCCACGACCGCCCACTCCACCGGGACGGCCCGCTCCCGGCCCTCCGCCCCCGCCGCCGGACCCGTCTCCGGCACCGCTTCGATGTCCATGCCGACCACGCTACGACCCCCCACCGACAACCCGGTCACGGCCGCGGGGAACCGCCCGGGACCGCCACCGAGATCACGGACCGGTCTCGCTCCGGACTCACGGAGGGAGAATCCCCGGTCACATGGTCGCCGCGACTTCCGCGCGCCATAATCTCGCCCCGGGGAGTAAAAGGCGGCGGGACCGACTGTTTTCGGCCGACGTCGCACCAGGGGTGGAGGGCACACGCTCATGCAGGGCACGGTCGACGGATTCAGCTACGGGCTCGTCACTCCGGTGGCCTCCTTCCTCATGGCCTGCCTCGGCGGCGCCCTCGGCCTGAGGTGCACCACCAGATCCCTCCGCCACCGCGACACCTTCAAGGCGGGCTGGCTCGTCCTCGGCGCCACCTCGATCGGCACCGGCATCTGGACCATGCACTTCATCGCCATGATGGGCTTCTCGGTCCAGCAGGCCCCGGTCGACTACGACCGGCCCATCACCTTCGCCAGCCTGGGCGTCGCCATCCTCATGGTCGGCATCGGCATCCTCATCGTCGGATACCGCGGGGCGACCGCCCTCACCCTGGTCACCGGCGGCACCATCACCGGCCTCGGCATCGCCACCATGCACTACCTCGGCATGGCCGGCATGCGCCTCCACGGGCGCGTCGAGTACGACACCGCGACCGTGGCCCTCTCCGTGGTCATCGCCGTCGTGGCCGCCACCACGGCCCTCTGGGCGGCCGTCTCCGTGCATGGATTTCTGGCCAGTCTCGGCGCGAGCCTGGTGATGGGCGTCGCCGTCAGTGGTATGCACTACACCGCCATGGCCGCCGTCACCGTCCACCTGAACGGAGCCGCGGTCCCCGCCGCCTCCACCGCGCCCGCCGCCTCGCTGCTCCTGCCGATGCTGATCGGCCCGGCCGTCTTCCTCATCCTCGCCGCCGTCGTCGTCATGTTCGACCCGCTGCTCGTGATGGGCGACCCCGAGTGGCGGCGGACCCCCGTCCGGGCCGTGCACCGCCCCGGCGTGCCCGCCCCGCGCCACGTGCCGACCCACTACGGAGTGCCCGCCGGCCGGTCGGCCCGCCCCGCCCGCCGCGCCACCCGCAGGGCCGCCGCGGTCCACGGCGTGCACCGCTCCCAGGACTGGTGAGGAGGCACCCGGCGGCCGGGCGGTGAGCCGATCACCGCCCGAGTGTCAGTGCCGGGTCGTACGGTGGTTGCATGCGGCCCGTTTCCAAGATCGAACGTACGGTGGCGCCCTTCGAGGTCGTCAGCTCCTACCAGCCCAGCGGTGACCAGCCGACGGCCATCGCCGACCTCGAGCGGCGGATCCGCGCGGGCGAGAAGGACGTCGTGCTCCTCGGTGCCACCGGCACCGGCAAGTCGGCGACCACCGCCTGGATGATCGAGAAGCTCCAGCGCCCCACCCTGGTGATGGCGCCGAACAAGACGCTGGCCGCCCAGCTGGCGAACGAGTTCCGCGAGCTCCTGCCCAACAACGCCGTCGAGTACTTCGTCTCGTACTACGACTACTACCAGCCCGAGGCGTACGTCCCGCAGTCGGACACCTACATCGAGAAGGACTCCTCGATCAACGAGGAGGTGGAGCGGCTCCGCCACTCCGCGACGAACTCCCTGCTCACCCGCCGGGACGTGGTGGTCGTCGCCTCCGTCTCCTGCATCTACGGCCTCGGCACCCCCCAGGAGTACGTGGACCGGATGGTCCCGCTCAAGGTCGGCGAGGAGATCGACCGCGACCAGCTCCTCCGCCGCTTCGTCGACATCCAGTACACCCGGAACGACCTGGCGTTCACCCGCGGCACCTTCCGGGTCCGCGGCGACACCATCGAGATCTTCCCGGTGTACGAGGAGCTGGCCGTCCGCATCGAGATGTTCGGCGACGAGATCGAGGCCCTCTCCACCCTCCACCCGCTCACCGGCGAGGTCATCAGCGAGGACGAACAGCTGTACGTCTTCCCGGCCAGCCACTACGTGGCGGGACCCGAGCGCATGGAGCGCGCGGTCAACGACATCGAGCGCGAGCTGGAGGGCCGCCTCGCCGAGCTGGACAAGCAGGGCAAGCACCTGGAGTCCCAGCGGCTGCGCATGCGGACCACGTACGACATCGAGATGATGCGCCAGATCGGCTCCTGCTCCGGCATCGAGAACTACTCGATGCACTTCGACGGACGCGAGCCCGGCTCCGCGCCCAACACGCTCCTGGACTACTTCCCCGAGGACTTCCTGCTCGTCATCGACGAGTCCCACGTGACCGTGCCGCAGATCGGCGCCATGTACGAGGGCGACGCCTCCCGCAAGCGGACCCTGGTCGACCACGGCTTCCGGCTCCCGTCGGCCCTCGACAACCGCCCGCTGAAGTGGGAGGAGTTCCAGGAGCGGATCGGCCAGACCGTCTACCTCTCCGCGACCCCCGGCACGTACGAGCTCTCGCGCGGCGACGGCTTCGTCGAGCAGATCATCCGCCCCACCGGCCTCGTCGACCCCGAGGTCGTCGTCAAGCCCACCGAGGGCCAGATCGACGACCTGGTCCACGAGATCCGGCTGCGCACCGAGCGGGACGAGCGGGTCCTCGTCACCACCCTCACCAAGAAGATGGCCGAGGACCTCACCGACTACTTCCTGGAGCTCGGCATCCAGGTGCGCTACCTGCACAGCGACGTCGACACCCTGCGCCGCATCGAGCTGCTGCGCGAGCTGCGCGCCGGAGAGTACGACGTCCTGGTCGGCATCAACCTCCTCCGGGAGGGCCTCGACCTCCCCGAGGTGTCCCTGGTCGCCATCCTGGACGCCGACAAGCAGGGCTTCCTGCGCTCCGGGACCTCCCTCATCCAGACGATCGGCCGTGCCGCGCGGAACGTCTCGGGCCAGGTCCACATGTACGCGGACCGGATCACCCCGGCGATGGAGCAGGCCATCGACGAGACCAACCGGCGCCGCGAGAAGCAGATCGCGTACAACACGGAGCACGGCATCGACCCGCAGCCGCTCCGCAAGAAGATCAGCGACATCGCGGCGACCATCGCGCGCGAGGAGATCGACACCGAGGAACTGCTCGGCACCGGCTACCGGCAGGAGAAGGAGGGCAAGGGAGCCAAGGCCCCCGTCCCCTCGCTCGCCGCGCACGCGCCCAAGGGCCGGGGCGGGGCCGGCTCCACGGTCGAGCTCGGCGACCGGCCCGCCACCGAACTGGCCGCGATCATCGAGGACATGACGAACCGGATGCGCGCCGCCGCCGTGGAGCTCCAGTTCGAGGTGGCCGCCCGGCTCCGCGACGAGGTGGGAGAGCTGAAGAAGGAGTTGCGCCAGATGAAGGAGGCGGGCCTCGCCTGACCGCGGGCGGCCCGGTGTGTTGCAAGACCGACACAAAACCGGACCGCCCCTCCGCGGTGTCAGTGACCCTGCGTAGGGTGCGGAACAACCGCACGCACCGGACAGCGGGCGCGGGGAACGCAACGAGAGGGGCACGCGCGTGACCGTGAACATGACCAAGGGTCAGGCCATCAGCCTGGAGAAGAAGGGCGGGGGCAGCCTCACCCAGGTGCGGATGGGGCTCGGCTGGCAGGCGGCGCCGCGCCGCGGTCTGTTCGGCTCGCGCACCCGCGAGATCGACCTGGACGCCTCGGCCGTGCTCTTCGCCGACAAGCAGCCGGTCGACGTGGTCTTCTTCCGGCACCTGGTCAGCGACGACGGCTCGGTCAAGCACACCGGCGACAACCTGGTGGGCGGCGCCGGGCAGGGCGGCGACGACGAGGCGATCCTGGTCGACCTGGAGCGGATCCCGGTCCACATCGACCAGATCGTCTTCACGGTGAACTCCTTCACCGGTCAGACCTTCCAGGAGGTGCAGAACGCCTTCTGCCGGCTCGTCGACGAGACGAACGGACAGGAGCTGGCGCGCTACACCCTCGACGGCGGCGGCCGCTACACCGCCCAGATCATGGCGAAGGTGCACCGGGCCGGTTCCGGCTGGCAGATGACGGCCCTGGGCAACCCGGCCAACGGTCGCACCTTCCAGGACCTGATGCCGGCGATCCTGCCGCACCTGTAGGCGCTCCGCGCACCACGCACCCACAGCTCCCGGAGGCAGCCGCCGCCGGGAGCTGTCCCGCATGACCCGTCCGGTGCCCTGCATCCGGACGGCCCGTGAACGATCCGTTGGAACCGCACCGGACACGCGAGAACGCACCGGGGAAGCACCGAGGGGACAGAGTCGATGACGGCCGAGCTGGTCCGGGGGCAGAACCACCCCCTGCCCGACACCCGACTGGAGATCCGGGTGTCGGCCGGTCATCCGGTCCTCGCCGGAGCCACCCTCGCCGACGGGGAGGGCAGGGTCCCCGGCACGGAGTGGATCGCCCACCCCGGCGCGCCCTCGCTTCCCGGCGTCGACGTCCCCCGGGCCGCCGCGGCCGACCACCGCCTCTCCGTCGACCTCGGGGCGATGCCCGGCACCGTCCACCGGATCTCGGTCCTCCTGGCACTGACCGGACACGGCGGAGCCGCCCGCTTCGGAGCCGTCGCCGCCCCGTTCGTCGCCGTCGCGGGGCCCGACGGCAGCGAGATCGCCAGCTACACCGTCACCGGGCTCGACAGCGAGACCGCCGTCGTCGCCCTGGAGCTGTACCGCCGCCAGGGCGCCTGGAAGGTGCGCGCCATGGGCCAGGGGTACGAGGGCGGACTCGCCGCCCTCCTCGGCGACCAGGGCCTGGAGCGGCCCGCCGACGCGGCCGCGGCCATCCTGGCGGCGGCGTCGGGACCCGCTCCCGCGGTGACCGCCCCGCAGCCGCGCGTCCCCGAGCCGGAGCGGGTGCCGCGGTCGACGCCCCCGGCCCCGGACTCCGCAGGCCCGGCGGACTCCGCAGTCCCGGCGGTCCCCGCGGCCCCGGACCCCGCCCTCCCGGTCGTCCCGGCCCCGGAGCTTCCGGCCGGTTCGGACCACCCCACGCCCCTGGCCACCCCGGTCGTCCCGGCCCCCGCCTCCCCGGTGGCCTCAGAGCCCCCGCTCCCGCCGCTCCCGCCGGTCGTCTCCGACCCGACGCCGACCGTGCCGGTGACCCCGCCGCAAGGTACGGACACGGGCGCGCGGGCCCCGGGCGGCCCCATCGACTACTCCCACCCCCGCCGCGGGCCCGCCGCCGCGCAGGAGCCCCCGCAGTCCCCGCCGCAGGCCCCGCCCGCGCCGGTCGCCGGGGACGCCTCCGGCTGGTCCATGGACGAGCGCCTGTACAACCAGGTGTGGGGGATGTTCGAGGACCTGGCCCGTACCGCCGCCGCCTACCGCAGCGCCTGTGACTTCGCGGAGTCCCGGCTCGACCGCGAGCTCGACCAGACCCTCTCCGACTACCGCGCGCGAAACGGGGGTGCGAACGACGCCGCCCGGGCGGCCGCCAGGGCCCGGCACGACGAACTGGTGGAGCGGGCCCGGACGGTCCTCGACCGGGACCTCGCCCAGCTCGCGGCCGAGTCCGAGGTGGTCGAGCCGGCCCTGCCGGCCGCCTACGCCCGCTGGGACAACCCCGTCTGGCACGCCTACCGCGTCCCGACCGAGGAGCCGATGGCCGTCCGGCTCGGCGACCTCCACCTGCCCGAGCGGGCCGAGCTGCGGATCCCCATGCTCGTCCGGCTGCCGCTGGAGCGCGGGCTGTGGGTGGACAGCGGCCGGGGCCACTCCGAGGCGGCCGGTCTCCTCGACGAGACCGAGCTGCGGCGGCTCGCCCTGGACAGCGCGGTCGCGCACACGGCCCGGCTGCTCGCCGGGCACCCGGCGGGCGGCTTCACCGTCCACGTCCTCGACGCGGCCGGGGCGGGTGCCGCGTCCCTCGCGCCGCTCGTGGACTCGGGCGTCCTCGCAGCCCCGCCGGCCCGGGGCGCGGCCGGTGTCTCGGCGGTCCTGGAGCAGCTCACCGAGCGGGTCGACCTGCTCCAGATGGCGGTGCGGGCCGGCGCGGCCGACGCGCTGCCGCCCGGCCTCGACACGGCCCGGCAGCTCCTCGTCGTGCACGACTTCCCGCACGGCTTCGACGACCGTGCGGTCACCCGGCTCCGCTACCTCGCCGACGAGGGGCCCTCGGTCGGCGTCCATCTGCTGATGGTGGCGGACCGGGCGGACGCGGCCGCGTACGGGCCGCTCCTCGACCCCCTGTGGCGCTCGCTGCTGCGGCTCACCCCCGTCCCCGACGACCACCTCGCCGACCCGTGGGTGGGGCACGCCTGGTCGTACGAACCGCCGGTGCTCCCGCCGGGCAGCGGGGTCCTGCGGCAGGTCCTCGCGGAGGTGGCGGCCGCCCGCCGGGGAAAGAGGTTCTGACCTGGCATTTTGATGGCCCTTTAGCCTGCCCTTTACCTTCTCTTGGTGTTTCGGGTAGTGTTCTTCACGCGGAGGGGAGTACTCCCCAAGCGCGGCGTGCCCGTCAGTACGGAGGGATCCCAGTGATCCGATCCCGGGGCGTCGGCCCGGCGGCGGTCAGCCCGCCGCTCGGGTGGAAGAGACCTCCGGCAGCGACGACGCTGATCAAGTAGCCGTACGACGCCGGAGGCGCAATGGACGTTTCAACGACCATGTGGGTCCTGACCATTCTCGGTCTGTGTGCCCTGATCGGTGCCGACTTCTTCATCGGGCGCAAGCCCCATGACGTGTCGGTCAAGGAAGCCGGGATCTGGACGATCGTCTGGATCGTGCTCGCGGTACTTTTCGGTATCGGTCTGCTGTTCTTCGGCAACGCCCAGGCGTCCGGAGAGTTCTTCGCCGGATACATCACCGAGAAGTCGCTCAGTGTCGACAACCTCTTCGTCTTCGTCCTGATCATGGCGAAGTTCTCGGTGCCCTCGCACCTCCAGCAGCGCGTGCTGCTGATCGGCGTCCTGATCGCCCTGGTGCTCCGCGCGATCTTCATCGCCGCCGGCGCCGCGATCATCGCCAGCTTCTCCTGGGTCTTCTACATCTTCGGCGCGTTCCTGATCTACACCGCCTGGAAGCTCATCCAGGAGGCGCGCTCCGACGAGGAGGAGGACGAGTTCGAGGAGAACCGCCTCCTCAAGAGCATCGAGAAGAAGTTCGGCGTCGCCGACCGGTACCACGGCACCAAGCTCTTCATCCGGGTCAACGGCAAGCGGGTGATGACCCCGCTGATGGTCGTCATGCTGGCCATCGGCACCACCGACATCCTCTTCGCCCTCGACTCCATCCCGGCGATCTTCGGCCTCACCCAGGACCCGTACATCGTCTTCACCGCCAACGCCTTCGCCCTCATGGGTCTGCGGCAGCTGTACTTCCTGATCGGCGGCCTGCTCAAGAAGCTGGTCCACCTCAGCTACGGCCTGTCGGTGATCCTCGGCTTCATCGGCGTCAAGCTGGTGCTGCACGCCCTGCACGAGTCCGGGGTCCACGTCCCGGAGATCTCCATCCCGGTCTCCCTCGCGGTCATCTGCGGTGTTCTGATCATCACCACGATCACCAGCCTGATCGCCTCCAAGCGGCAGGCCGAGCGGGAGGCCGCCCAGAGCGTGGCCGACGCCGACGGCACCGAGAAGGACAGCATCGGCGCCTGACGCGACGCACACGGCGACGGCCGGCCCGGGAACCCCCTCCCCGGCCGGCCTTCGCCGTTTCCGCGCCCCGGTCCCGGTCGGTCTCAGGCGGGCGCGGGCTCCTTCGCCGGAGCGCGCGCCGGCAGGGTCTCCGGAAGGAGCGCGAAGCAGCCCAGGCTGACCAGGGCCACCAGCGTCAGATACGCCGCCACGCCCCACGGCGGACCCGGAGCGCCCTCGGAGAGCGCGGTGGCCGCGAGGGGAGTCAGGGCGCCGCCGAGGACGCCCGCGAGGTTGTAGCCGACGGCCGCGCCCGTGCAGCGGACCCGGGGCTCGTACAGCTCCGGCAGGTACGCGGAGACCACCGCGAACATCGTGATGAAGGCCAGCAGCGCGCCCAGGAAGCCGAGGAACATCAGCGGCGGCCGCGCGGTGTGCAGCAGCGCCACCATGGGGAACATCCAGAGCGCACAGCCCGTGCACCCGGCCAGGCAGAGCGTCCGGCGGCCCCAGCGGTCGGCGAGGAGCGCCGCGAGCGGGGTGACCGCGCCCATCACCGCCACCGCCGCCATGACGCAGCCCAGCATCACCGGACCGCTCAGACCCAGCCGCCCGGTGCCGTAGGCCAGGGCCCAGGTGGAGACCGCGTAGAAGACCGCGTACCCGACCGCGAGGGCGCCCGCCGTCAGCAGCACCAGCCGCCAGTGGTCCCGGACCACCTCGGCCAGCGGGGCGCCCGCGCGCCGCCCGGACGCGGACAGCTCCTCGAACTGCGGGGTCTCCGCGAGCGAGGAGCGCAGCAGCAGTCCGCCCGCCGCGAGCAGCCCCGCCGCCCAGAACGGCACCCGCCAGCCCCAGGAGCGGAACTCCGCGTCGCTCAGCCCGGCCGTGAGCCCCAGCATCACCCCGTTCGCCAGGAGGAAGCCGACCGCCGGGCCGATCTGCGGGAAGCTCGCCCACAGCGCGCGCCGGCCCTTCGGAGCGTGCTCGGCGGTGAGCAGCACCGCACCGCCCCACTCGCCGCCCAGGCCGAGCCCCTGGAGGAAGCGGAGCAGGAGCAGCAGCACGGGGGCGGCGATGCCGAGCGTCGCGTACGTGGGGAGGCAGCCGACCGCGACCGTGGCGCAGCCGGTCAGGAGCAGGGAGGCGAAGAGGACCGGGCGCCGGCCGTACCGGTCGCCGACGTGGCCGAAGAGGACCGAGCCGAGCGGCCGGGCCACGAACCCGGCGGCGAAGGTGCCGAAGGCGGCCAGGGTCCCGGCGAGCGGGGAGAAGCTCGGGAAGAAGAGCGGCCCCAGGACGAGGGCGGCGGCGGTCCCGTAGACGTAGAAGTCGAAGAACTCGATGGCGGTGCCGACCAGCGAGGCGGCGGCGATCCGGCCCATCGAAGGGCCGGTGGGGGGCGACGGAGAGTGACGGCGGTGCATGTCCCGCGATCTACCCGCCGATCACCCCGGCTACGGGGGCGTGCGGGAGCGCGCCGCTGATGGGGCGCGCGCCCTCCGTCCGCCCTCGGGTCACCAGCCGCGCTCGCGCCACTCCCCGAGGCGGGGACGCTCGTCACCGAGCGTGATGCCCTTGCCGTGGCCCGGATAGACCCGGGACTCGTCCGGAAGGACCTCGAAGAGCTTGGTCTCCACGTCGTGAAGGAGGCTCGCGAAGGCCGCCGGGTCCTGGTGGGTGTTGCCCACGCCGCCGGGGGAGGGGCGCTTCCCCGTCAGCCGTCAGCCGTCAGCCGTCAGCCGTCAGCCACCAGCCGTCAGCCGTCGGCTGTCAGCCCTCAGCCGTCGCCTGGGGGCGGGGGCCGGCCGGCTCCGCCACTTCTGTCCGGACGGATCCGTGGACCCCGGTCGAGTCGCGGACACGAGAGGGGCCCGCGCGACCGTGTCGGGTCGAGCGGGACCTTTGCCGTGCGGGTGGCGGACGGATGCCAGCTTGCTTGGAGCGCGGCCCCGTCGCCTGGCGCAGAGCGGACAGCCGCTAGTAGCGGAGGTCCTTCTGCTCGGTGATCAGGCGGCCGGCGATGTGCAGGTTGCCGTCGGAGTCGAGCACCGCGATGATCTTCTTCGTCGAGCCGTGATGGGTCGTGAAGTAGATCTTGTCCGCCTCCTGGGAGGTGGAGTGGTTCGAGTTCACCGAGAGCTCGATGCTCACGGGAGAACTGATGAGCACGTCCTTCTTGGGCGAGTTCGGGTAGACCTGGTTCTGCCGCAGCTTCACTCGGCCGTGGGTGTCCCCCTCGTCCCAGTCCGTCGCCACTCCGAGGTCGATGTCGGGCATGCGAGTCCCCCCAAATGCGGTGAATGGGCCTTTGGCCCGGGCCACGGCTGAATCTAGGCGGAGCGTGATGGCGAAGTCACTGGGAGTTCCGTGGATGACCGGTTTGTCACCTGAACAGTCCTGAATCGGCGTTCAGGCCATCAATGGGAGAAACGTCCGGAATTCATAGAGACAGCCGAGGGCTTTCGGCTTCACCTCGGTGCGGGTGTGCCGTCGGCTGCGCAACGGGCCCCGCGACTACCAGCCTCGCGCGCGCCATTCCGCCAGGTGGGGGCGCTCCGCACCGAGGGTGGTGTCGTTGCCGTGGCCGGGGTAGACCCAGGTCTCGTCCGGGAGGGCGCCGAACACCTTGGTCTCCAGATCGCCCATGAGGGAGCCGAACTCCTCCGGGTTCGTTGTCCGGCCAGGACCCCCGGGGAAGAGGCAGTCGCCGGTGAAGACGTGGGGGTGGCCGTGCGGGTCGTCGTAGACGAGGGCGATCGAGCCCGGGGTGTGGCCGACGAGCCGGCGGGCGGTCAGCTCGACCCGGCCCACCCGGATCGTGTCGCCGTCCTCGACGGGCACGTCGGTCGCGACCGGGATGCCCTCCGCGTCGTACGCGCCCGCGTAGGTGCGCGCGCCGGTCGCGGCGACCACCTCGGCCAGGGCCTGCCAGTGGTCGCCGTGCCGGTGGGTGGTGACGACGGCGCCGACGCCGTCGTCACCGATCAGCGTGAGCAGTGTCCCGGCGTCGTTCGCCGCGTCGATCAGCAGCTGCTCGCCGGTGGCCCGGCAGCGCAGCAGGTACGCGTTGTTCTCCATCGGACCGACCGCGACCTTCGAGATCATCAGGTCCGCCAGCTCGTGCACGTCCGCAGGGCCGCCGACCTTCACCACTCCGCTGTACGTCATGCGCTCAGCCTATAGCGGGGGCAGCTCCGGGAGGCCGTCGCCGGAGAGGATGACGAGGCGGGCGCCCTTGTCGCCGCGGCCGGACAGCCAGCCGAGGAGTTCGGGGCCGGTGCCCGCGAGGACGACGGGAGTCCCCTCGGTGCCGCCGGTCCGCCAGGTGGGGCCGGACCCGTCCTGTCCGAGGCCGAGCGTCACCGGGGGGACCTCCGGCCGCCCCGACCAGCGGTCGGCCAGGAACTCGGTCTCCCGCAGGACGAACTCCTCCGGCAGGTCCTCCAGGTCGTAGCCGGCGCCGAGGTCGACGTGGTGCAGCTCCACCTCCACCCAGCGGCGGAAGGGGACCCGGGAGGCGCTGTCGGTGACGCCGTTGCGCAGCTCGACCGTCCGGCTCCAGTCGGCGGGCTTCTCGCACACCGCCCGCAGCCGCTCCGCGCTCTCGCGCACGTCGGCGAGCTGCACGTCGAGCGGGCGGTACGCGTCGCGCTCGATGTCGGCCTCGCGGGTCGCGGCGTCCGGGTACATGGGGCGTCCTTCGAGGACGTTCACCAGGGCGTCGGCGTTGCGGGCGAGATGGGCGAGGACATGGCCGCGGGTCCAGCCCGGAAGCCGTGACGGCTCGGCCGTCGCGGCGTTGTCCCAGGAGGCGGCGGCGTCCAGGAGCCGATCGGTCGCCTCCCGTACGGAAACAAGGTCACGCTCGTGGTCGATCATGGCGCCGACCTTAGCGCCGACCGGGCCGGACCACTCGTTCGGGTGAAGAGGTCTCCGGAAGACCGGAAATCGAATGTGCGTGCTATACGCTCGATGGAAGCATCCGGCGTCCCCGGTTGTTGGTGTGTAGGCACATCCGCTCTCTCAAGAAAGGTGCGGACCGGCGTGGCCGACCGTCTCATCGTCCGTGGCGCTCGCGAGCACAACCTCAAGAACGTCTCCCTCGATCTCCCGCGTGACTCCCTCATCGTCTTCACCGGGCTCTCGGGGTCGGGCAAGTCCTCCCTCGCGTTCGACACGATCTTCGCCGAGGGGCAGCGCCGGTACGTCGAGTCGCTCTCCTCGTACGCCCGGCAGTTCCTCGGCCAGATGGACAAGCCGGACGTCGACTTCATCGAAGGTCTGTCGCCCGCCGTCTCCATCGACCAGAAGTCGACCTCGCGCAACCCGCGCTCGACGGTCGGCACCATCACGGAGGTCTACGACTACCTCCGCCTGCTCTTCGCGCGCATCGGCAAGCCGCACTGTCCCGCGTGCCACCGCCCCATCTCGCGCCAGTCGCCGCAGGCCATCGTCGACAGGGTCCTGGAGCTCCCCGAGGGCAGCCGCTTCCAGGTGCTCTCCCCGCTCGTGCGCGAGCGCAAGGGCGAGTTCGTCGACCTCTTCGCCGACCTCCAGACCAAGGGCTACAGCCGCGCCCGGGTCGACGGCGCGACCGTCCAGCTCAGCGAGCCGCCGACGCTCAAGAAGCAGGAGAAGCACACCATCGAGGTGGTCGTGGACCGCCTCACCGTCAAGGACAGCGCCAAGCGCCGGCTCACCGACTCCGTCGAGACCGCGCTCGGTCTCTCCGGCGGCATGGTCGTGCTCGACTTCGTCGACCTCCCCGAGGACGACCCCGAGCGCGAGAAGATGTACTCGGAGCACCTCTACTGCCCGTACGACGACCTCTCCTTCGAGGAGCTGGAGCCGCGCTCCTTCTCCTTCAACTCGCCCTTCGGCGCCTGCCCCGACTGCACCGGCATCGGCACCCGCATGGAGGTCGACCCGGAGCTGATCGTCCCCGACGAGGACAAGTCCCTCGACGAGGGCGCCATCCACCCCTGGTCGCACGGCCACACCAAGGAGTACTTCGGCCGGCTCATCGGCGGCCTCTCCCAGGCCCTCGGCTTCCGCACGGACATCCCGTACGCGGGGCTGCCGCAGCGCGCCAAGAAGGCGCTGATGCACGGCCACAAGACCCAGGTCGAGGTCCGCTACCGCAACCGGTACGGGCGGGAGCGGGCGTACACCACCCCGGCCTTCGAAGGAGCCGTCTCCTTCGTCAAGCGGCGCCACACCGAGGCCGAGAGCGACTCCAGCCGCGAGCGCTTCGAGGGCTACATGCGCGAGGTGCCCTGCCCCACCTGCGAGGGCACCCGGCTCAAGCCGATCGTCCTCGCGGTCACGGTCATGGACAAGTCCATCGCCGAGGTCTCCGCGATGTCCATCAGCGACTGCGCCGAGTTCCTCTCCCGGCTCACGCTCAACGCCCGGGACAAGAAGATCGCCGAGCGGGTCCTCAAGGAGGTCAACGAGCGGCTGCGCTTCCTCGTGGACGTCGGCCTCGACTACCTCTCGCTCAACCGGGCCGCCGGGACGCTCTCCGGCGGCGAGGCCCAGCGCATCCGGCTCGCCACCCAGATCGGCTCCGGCCTGGTCGGCGTGCTCTACGTGCTCGACGAGCCCTCCATCGGCCTCCACCAGCGCGACAACCACCGGCTGATCGAGACCCTGGTGCGGCTCCGCGACATGGGCAACACGCTCATCGTGGTCGAGCACGACGAGGACACCATCAAGGTCGCCGACTGGGTCGTGGACATCGGCCCCGGCGCAGGCGAGCACGGCGGCAAGGTCGTCCACTCCGGCTCCCTGAAGGAACTCCTCGCCAACGAGGAGTCGATGACCGGGCAGTACCTGTCCGGCCGCAGGTCGATCACCACCCCGGACGTCCGCCGGCCCGTGGACCCCGGGCGCCGGCTCACCGTGCACGGGGCCCGCGAGAACAACCTGCGGGACATCGACGTCTCCTTCCCGCTCGGCGTCCTCACCGCCGTCACCGGCGTCTCGGGCTCCGGCAAGTCGACCCTGGTCAACGACATCCTCTACACCCACCTGGCGCGCGAGCTGAACGGCGCCAAGTCGGTGCCCGGGCGGCACACGCGCGTGGACGGCGACGAGCTCGTCGACAAGGTCGTGCACGTCGACCAGTCCCCGATCGGCCGCACCCCCCGGTCGAACCCGGCGACCTACACCGGCGTCTTCGACCACGTCCGCAAGCTCTTCGCCGAGACGATGGAGGCCAAGGTCCGGGGCTACCTGCCCGGCCGCTTCTCCTTCAACGTCAAGGGCGGCCGCTGCGAGAACTGCTCCGGCGACGGCACGATCAAGATCGAGATGAACTTCCTCCCGGACGTGTACGTCCCGTGCGAGGTCTGCCACGGCGACCGGTACAACCGGGAGACCCTGGAGGTCCACTACAAGGGCAAGTCCATCGCCGAAGTCCTGAACATGCCGATCGAGGAGGCCCTCGACTTCTTCGAGGCCGTCCCGACCATCGCCCGCCACCTGCGCACCCTCACCGAGGTCGGCCTCGGCTACGTCCGCCTCGGGCAGCCGGCGCCGACGCTCTCCGGCGGCGAGGCGCAGCGCGTGAAGCTCGCCTCCGAGCTCCAGAAGCGCTCGACGGGCCGCACGGTGTACGTCCTGGACGAGCCGACCACCGGTCTGCACTTCGAGGACATCTCGAAGCTGATCAAGGTCCTCTCCGGTCTGGTCGACAAGGGCAACTCGGTGATCGTCATCGAGCACAACCTCGACGTCATCAAGACGGCGGACTGGGTCATCGACATGGGCCCGGAGGGCGGCAGCGGCGGCGGCGTGGTGGTCGCCGAGGGCACACCGGAGGAGGTCGCCTCGGTCCCGGCGAGCCACACCGGCAAGTTCCTCCGCGAGATCCTCGGCGCCGACCGGATCAGCGACGCGGTGATCCCGGCGGCGCGCGGCACGAAGAAGACGGCGGCGAGGAAGACGGCGGTGGCGAAGAAGGCCGCCACCACGAAGGCCGCCCCGGCCAAGAAGACGGCCACCGCGAAGACGGCGGCCGCGACCAGGGCGACCGCGGCCAAGAAGACGGCGACCCGGGCCCGCAAGGCCTGACCCGAACCGCCACCCGGGTCACCCGGCAGGGCCCCGCCGGGCCCCCGCCGGACCGGTGCGCCCCCGCGCACGGACCCCCGCCCCACCCGGCGGGGCTCCGTGCCGGGGGCGTCGTCGTACCCGCGCTCCACGCGTACGGGGCTCCTCCGGTACGGGCGGGCCGTCGCCGGCCGCTCGCCCGGCACCAGCCGTACCAGGTCGGGCTCCTCCGGTACGGGCGGGCCGCCGCCCCGGAGGCCCCGCTCGTACCCACGGCCCCCGCGACCCGTGCGCGGGGCCCGCCGGTATCGTCGGTTCGGTCACCGCTGGGGTGTCTTGTCCCCGATCCGTCGTCCTCGCCGATCTCACCGTGGAGCGCTCATGTCCGGCCAGTCCAGCCGTCGCACCGTACTGAAAGGCGCCGCCCTCGCCGGTGCCGCCGGGCTGGGGGTCGCCGCCTGCTCCACCGAGTCCAAGCTCGGCCACGCCGAGGTCCCGACCCCGACCGCCCCGGTCCCCCTCGGCGCCCCGGACGAGGTCCCGGTCGGCGGCTCCAAGCTCTACCGCGAGCAGCGCCTCGTGGTGAGCTGTCCCGCCGAAGGCCAGTACAAGGCCTTCAGCGCCCAGTGCACCCACGCGGGCTGCGTCCTCGACAAGGTCGAGGCGAACGAGGGCAACTGCCCCTGCCACGGCAGCCGCTTCGACACCACGACCGGCAAGGCGCTCCGGGGCCCGGCCACCGTCCCGCTCCCCGAGGTCCCGATCCGCGTCGAGGGCGGCAGGCTCGTCGCCGGCCCCGAGGCCGCCGAGACCCCCAAGGCCTGACCGACGGGACGGACGGTTCAGGACCAGTCCCAGTCGATCCCCAGGATCCCCGGACGCACCCCCTGCTCCACCACGTGCACCGTGCGGTGCCGGCCGCTCAGGGTCAGCTCCGCACGGCCGCCGCGCGGCGCCCCCGCCGAGGCCTGCGCGAACCTCCGGCACCGCACCGGAAGCGCCGCCTCGTCGAAGCGCACCTGGAGCACGTACTGCCCGCCCGCGAAGCTGAACCCGCGCACGTACTCGCCGCTCGCCCCCGCGGTACCGTCCTCGAAGCCGTACGAGAAGAGGTACGTGTCCCCGGCCCGCAGCCGCGCGTCGAAGAGCAGCTCCGCGACCAGCACCCCCGTCCCGGCGTGCCACCGCACCCGCCCGGTCCGGCAGTTCTCCACCGCCCGCACCACCACCCGCGACGGGTCGCAGCCCGGGTCCCCGTGGTGGATGGCCAGATAGCGGTCCACCCCGTCCCGGTGCGCCCGCACCACGTGCTGGGACTCGCGCCCCACCAGCTCCCGCCCCGCCCCGATCCGCACCCGCTCGTGGTGCCCCACCGTGTGCAGCCCCCCGTCCGTCGGGCACTCCAGCTCCGCGAGCAGCTCCTCGACCGAGCCGGACGCCTCCACCAGCGAGCGGTACGAGCGGCCCGCCGGGCGCTCCGCCTCGGACCGGGCGGCCGTGTCCTCCGACAGCAGCCGCAGCAGCGAGTTCCCGGGGAGCTGGAGCACTTCCTCCAGGGCCCGGACGGCCTTCAGGGACTCCGGACGCTGCGGGCGGCGGGCGCCCTGCTGCCAGTAGCTCAGGCTCGTCACCCCGACCCGGACGCCCCGGTGCGCCAGATGGTGCTGGACCCGCTGGAGCGGCAGCCCGCGCACGGCGAGCGCGGTGCGCAGCGCCAGATGGAAGGGACCGGTGTGCAGGAGCTGCGCAAGATCGGCCTCGGTGTGGCTCACGAGGACTCCTCGGTGAACGTTCACGGTGGGGGAGCGGACCGTCGTACCGCCGGGGACGGGCGGGCAGGTGGGGCGAGGGCGTCCGTTCACACCCGGGTCACACCGTTCACAGTCCGATGTCACCCCGCATTGAAGCGTGTTGACCCCGACCGGACAACGGCAGATGCTCCTGACCAGCGTCCGGACGCGCTCCTCCACACCCCCACCCCACCCGGGAGGAACGCGATGCGCAGAAGAAAGCTGAACCTCGCGGCGCTCGCCGCGGCCGCCCTCTTCCTCGTCCCCACCACCTCGGCGTCCGCCGCGCCGGCCGGTGAGGGCGCCTCGGCCCTCGCCCAGGCGGCCCTCGCCTCCAAGCGCCTGAACATCACCATGCAGGCCCAGCAGAAGAGCAACTGGTGCTGGGCGGCGGCCGGCAACACCATCGCCACCTGGTTCGGCCGCGGCTACAGCCAGAACCAGTTCTGCAACGCCGCCTTCAACCGGCAGCAGGGCTACGACTGCCCCAACAACCAGGCCACCCTCGGCAACGTCCAGACCGGACTGAGCTGGGCCGGCGTCCGCCCCGGCTCGTACGTCACCGGCTGGCTGCGCTACCCCACCGTGCAGACCGAGATCAACGCCGACCGGCCGATCGAGACCCGCATCCAGTGGTCCAGCGGCGGCGGGCACATGCACGTGATCTACGGCTACGACGACGCGAGCAGCTGGGTCTACTGGGGCGACCCCTGGCCCTCCAGCGACCGCTACAACTGGGCCTCGCACGCCTGGTACGTCGACAACAACTCCTTCTCCTGGACCCACTCGCTCTACCGGATCGGGGCGTGACGACCGTGACCACCGTGATCGCCGCGACCACGCACGCGCGTGCCGCCGCCGCCGGGCTCCTGACGGCCGCCGCCCTCGTCGCCCTCGGGACCGTCCCGGCCACCGCGGCCGAGAGCCTGCCGTCCGCCCCCACCCCCGAGCGGGCCGCCTCCGCGCCGGGGACCCTGGACACGCTGTCCCGGTTCTTCGCCAGTGACGGCGCCGGGGCAGGGGCCGCACGTACGGCAGGCGTCCCGGACGCCGGGGGCGCCCCGCGCGTCGAGGGCTCCTCCGTCCCCGTCCGGATCCTCTCCCCGGACTTCGTCGCCGGGAAGGCCGGGGCCCCGATCGCCCGCGTCGAGTTCCGCGCCAGCCGGGCCGTCGCCCCGGACGGGCGGAAGGCCTCCCTGTGGACGGTCGAGGGGGCGGACGGCTGGCAGGTGGTGAACATCGCCACCGGCGACGACGAGATCCGGTACGCGGAGCGGGGCGGGCGCCTGCTGCCCGGCGGCCTCGTCTTCCGCGAGCCCCAGATCGACGCCTGGTACGTCCAGAAGGGCGCGAAGGTGCTCCCGCTGGACGAGGACGCGGTGCGGGCCGTGGGGAAGAACGGGACGAGCCTCGCCGCGTACCGGGAGCGGGTCGCCCGGGCGTACGGCGACAAGCTCCCCGGCTCCGCCTATGCGAGGAAGGGCGCGGCGGGCGGGTACGGGCCGCAGGGGGCCCCGGTGCAGGCGGCTCCCGCGCCCCTGGCCGCTCCCGGATCCCGTACGGACGCCTCCGGATCCCGTACGGACGCCTCCGGGCCCCGTACGGACGCCTCCGGGGCGTCCGCCGCCACCGTGGCCGGCGTCGGCGCCGCCCTGGTCCTCGCCCTGACGGCCGGGACCGCGATACGCCGCCGCCGGGCGGCCGGGAGCGGCCCGGCGGCCTGACCCGGGGCGCGGGTCCGGTCCCCCGGGCCCGCGCCCCGGCCCTGACGCCCCCGTGCGGGCGGGTCTCCGCCCCGCCCGCACGGGGCCCGGGCGCGGTCGCGCGCCCGGTCGGAGTGTCGGTCCCCGCCAGTAGGGTGGGGAGCATGGCAGACCCCTCCAGCTACCGCCCCAAGCCGGGTCAGATCCCCGACTCCCCGGGGGTCTACAAGTTCCGCGACGAGCACCGCCGGGTGATCTACGTCGGCAAGGCGAAGTCCCTGCGCCAGCGCCTGGCCAACTACTTCCAGCCGCTCACGAGCCTGCACCCGCGCACGGCCACCATGGTGACCACGGCCGCCTCCGTGGAGTGGACCGTCGTGTCCACCGAGGTCGAGGCGCTCCAGCTGGAGTACTCCTGGATCAAGGAGTTCGACCCCCGGTTCAACGTCAAGTACCGGGACGACAAGAGCTACCCGTACCTCGCGGTGACCATGAACGAGGAGTTCCCCCGCGTCCAGGTCATGCGCGGCCACAAGAAGAAGGGCGTGCGCTACTTCGGGCCGTACGCGCACGCGTGGGCGATCCGCGAGACCGTCGACCTCATGCTGCGGGTCTTCCCCGTCCGCACCTGCTCGGCCGGTGTCTTCCGGAACGCCTCCTCGGCCGGCCGCCCCTGCCTCCTCGGCTACATCGGCAAGTGCTCGGCGCCCTGCGTCGGCCGGGTCACCCCCGAGGAGCACCGGGAACTCGCCGAGGAGTTCAGCGACTTCATGGCCGGCCGCACCGGCACGTACATCCGTCGTCTGGAGAAGCAGATGACGATCGCGGCCGAGGACATGGAGTACGAGAGGGCCGCCCGGCTCCGCGACGACATCGCCGCCCTGCGCCGGGCCATGGAGAAGAGCGCGGTCGTCCTCGCCGACGCCACCGACGCCGACCTGATCGCCCTCGCCGAGGACGAGCTGGAGGCCGCCGTCCAGATCTTCCACGTGCGCGGCGGACGCGTCCGCGGCCAGCGCGGCTGGGTCACCGACAAGGTCGAGGCCGTCGACACCGCCGGGCTCGTCGAGCACGCCCTCCAGCAGCTGTACGGCGAGGAGAGCGGCGAGGCGGTCCCCAAGGAGGTCCTGGTCCCGGCGCTCCCCGAGGACGCCGACGCCGTCTCCTCCTGGCTCTCCGGCCGCCGCGGCTCCCTCGTCTCGCTGCGCGTGCCCCAGCGCGGCGACAAGAAGGCCCTGATGGAGACCGTCGCGCGCAACGCCCAGCAGGGCCTCGTGCTCCACAAGACCAAGCGGGCCAGCGACCTCACCACCCGCTCCCGGGCCCTGGAGGAGATCGCCGAGGCCCTGGACCTGGACTCGGCGCCGCTGCGGATCGAGTGCTTCGACATCTCGCACCTCCAGGGCGAGGACGTCGTCGCCTCCATGGTCGTCTTCGAGGACGGACTGCCCCGCAAGAGCGAGTACCGCCGCTTCCAGATCAAGGGCTTCGAAGGTCAGGACGACGTCCGCTCCATGCACGAGGTGATCGGCCGCCGCTTCAAGCGCTACCTCGCCGAGAAGGAGCGGACGGGGGAGTGGGGGGACGGCGAGGTCCCGGCCGAGGACCCCGAGGACGACGGGCGGCCCAAGCGGTTCGCGTACCCGCCGCAGCTCGTCGTGGTCGACGGCGGACAGCCCCAGGTCGCCGCAGCGCAGCGCGCCCTGGACGAGCTGGGCATCGACGACGTCGCGGTCTGCGGCCTCGCCAAGCGCCTGGAGGAGGTCTGGCTGCCCGGCGACGACGACCCGGTGGTGCTGCCCCGCTCCAGCGAGGGCCTGTACCTTCTCCAGCGGGTGCGTGACACGGCTCACGACTTCGCCATCCGCTACCAGCGGTCCAAGCGGACGAAACGCCTCAGGACCGGGCCCCTCGACGCCGTCCCCGGCCTCGGGGAGACCCGGAAACAGGCCCTGATCAAGCACTTCGGCTCGGTGAAGCGGCTCCGGCAGGCGACAATCGAGCAGATCTGCGAGGTCCCCGGCATGGGCCGGAAGACCGCGGAGGCGGTCGTCGTGGCCCTGGCCCGGGCGACCCCCGCCGCCCCCGCCGTGAACACGGCGACGGGGGAGATCATGGAGGACGACGCGGCTCCCGCCCCGCCGGCCCCCGCCCCCGCCGTCGACACGGCGACGGGGGAGATCATGGAGGACGACGCGGACGTCACGGCACGGCCGCGCGCGCACGGCACGACGAGCACCACCGAGAAGACGGAGCAGGACACGTGAGTACGGGCACCAAGGAGACCCCCGGCGACAACGGCGCCGAGGCGGCCATCCCCGAGCTGGTGATCATCTCCGGCATGTCGGGGGCCGGCCGGTCCACCGCGGCGAAGTGTCTGGAGGACCTCGGCTGGTTCGTCGTGGACAACCTGCCGCCCGCGCTGATCCCCACCATGGTGGAGCTCGGCGCCCGCTCCCAGGGCAACGTCGCCCGGATCGCCGTCGTCGTGGACGTCCGCGGCCGGCAGTTCTTCGACAACCTGCGGGAGTCCCTCGCCGACCTCGACGCCAAGCAGGTCACCCGCCGGATCGTCTTCCTGGAGTCCTCCGACGAGGCCCTGGTCCGGCGCTTCGAGTCGGTCCGCAGGCCCCACCCGCTCCAGGGCGACGGCCGCATCACCGACGGCATCGCCGCCGAGCGCGACCTGCTGCGCGAGCTGCGCGGCGACGCCGACCTGGTGATCGACACCTCCAGCCTCAACGTCCACGAGCTGCGCGCCAAGATGGACGCCCAGTTCGCCGGCGACGAGGAGCCCGAGCTGCGGGCCACCGTGATGTCCTTCGGCTTCAAGTACGGCCTCCCCGTCGACGCCGACCTCGTCGTGGACATGCGCTTCCTGCCGAACCCGCACTGGGTCCCCGAGCTGCGCCCCTTCACCGGCCTCAACGAGGAGGTGTCGAACTACGTCTACAACCAGCCCGGCGCCAAGGAGTTCCTGGACCGCTACACCGAGCTGCTCCAGCTGATCGCCGCGGGCTACCGCCGCGAGGGCAAGCGGTACGTGACGATCGCCGTCGGCTGCACGGGCGGCAAGCACCGCTCGGTGGCCACCGCCGAGCGCCTCGCCGCCCGCCTCGCCGCCGAAGGGGTCGAGACCGTCGTCGTGCACCGGGACATGGGGCGCGAGTGAAGCCGTACCGCCGGCGTGCCTCCACCCTCACGGTGCGGCGCACGCTCCGCAGACGCGGCGCCCAGCCGAAGGTCGTCGCGCTGGGCGGGGGCATGGGCCTCTCGGCCTCCCTCGCCGCCCTCCGCCGGATCACCGGCGACCTCACCGCCGTCGTCACCGTCGCCGACGACGGCGGCTCCAGCGGCCGGCTCCGCGAGGAGCTGGGCGTACTCCCTCCCGGGGACCTGCGCAAGGCGCTCGCCGCGCTCTGCGGCGACGACGACTGGGGCCAGACCTGGGCCCGGGTCATCCAGCACCGCTTCCAGTCCAAGGGCGAGATCAACGGGCACGCCGTCGGCAACCTGCTGATCGTCGCCCTCTGGGAGCAGCTCGGCGACCCCGTGCAGGCCCTCGACCTGGTGGGCCTGCTGCTCGGCGCCCAGGGCCGGGTGCTGCCCATGTCCGCCGTGCCCCTGGAGCTCCAGGCCCTGGTCAAGGGCCACGACCCGGAGCGGCCGGACGACGTGGACACCGTGGCCGGCCAGGCGACCGTGGCGCTCACCCCCGGCGAGGTGCAGTCCGTGCACCTCGTGCCGAACGACCCGCCGGCCGTCCCCGAGGCCGTCGCCGCCGTCCTGGACGCCGACTGGGTCGTCCTGGGGCCCGGCTCCTGGTTCTCCTCGGTGATCCCGCACCTCCTGGTCCCCGAACTCCTCGACGCCCTCGCCGAGACCAAGGCCCGGAAGGTGCTCTCCCTGAACCTCGCGCCGCAGCCCGGAGAAACCGACGGCTTCTCCCCGCAGCGTCATTTGGAGGTTTTGGGGCGACACGCCCCTAAACTCGCCCTGGACGTGGTGCTGGCCGACGAGGCCGCCGTGCCCGACCGCGACTCCCTCGCCGACGCCGCCAAGCGGTTCGGCGCCGCGGTCGAGCTGGCGCCGGTCGCCCGGCCCGACGGCTCCGCGAAGCACGACCCGGAGCTGCTGGCCGCCGCGTACGACCGTATTTTTCGGATGCATGGAAGGATCGGCCCATGGCGATGACGGCAGCGGTGAAGGACGAGATCTCCCGGCTCCCCGTCACCCGGACCTGCTGCAGGAAGGCAGAGGTCTCGTCGATCCTGCGGTTCGCGGGCGGGCTGCACCTGGTGAGCGGACGCATCGTGATCGAGGCGGAGCTCGACACCGCGATGGCGGCCCGCCGCCTCAAGCGGGACATCCTGGAGATCTTCGGGCACAGCTCCGAACTGATCGTGATGGCCCCCGGCGGACTGCGGCGCGGCTCGCGCTTCGTGGTGCGGGTGGTGGCCGGGGGCGACCAGCTCGCCCGCCAGACGGGTCTGGTGGACGGCCGGGGCCGCCCCATCCGGGGCCTCCCCCCGCAGGTGGTCTCCGGCGCGACCTGCGACGCGGAGGCCGCCTGGCGCGGGGCCTTCCTCGCGCACGGCTCGCTGACCGAGCCCGGCCGGTCCTCCTCCCTGGAGGTCACCTGCCCGGGCCCGGAGGCCGCCCTCGCCCTGGTCGGCGCCGCCCGCCGGCTCTCCATCGCGGCGAAGGCCCGCGAGGTACGGGGCGTGGACCGGGTCGTCGTCCGCGACGGCGACGCGATCGGCGCCCTGCTCACCCGGCTCGGCGCGCACGAGTCGGTGCTCGCCTGGGAGGAGCGGCGGATGCGGCGCGAGGTCCGCGCCACCGCCAACCGTCTGGCCAACTTCGACGACGCCAACCTGCGCCGCTCGGCCCGCGCCGCGGTCGCCGCCGGGGCCCGGGTGCAGCGCGCCCTGGAGATCCTGGGCGAGGAGGTGCCCGAGCACCTCGCCGCCGCCGGCCGGCTCCGCATGGAGCACAAGCAGGCCTCCCTGGAGGAGCTGGGCGCGCTCGCCGACCCGCCGCTGACCAAGGACGCGGTGGCCGGCCGGATCCGCCGGCTGCTCGCCATGGCCGACAAGCGGGCGCAGGACCTGGGCATCCCCGGGACCGAGTCCAACCTCACCGAGGAGCTGGACGACAGCCTGGTCGGCTGAGCCCGGGCGGATCCTGATCGATTTCCGGTCAACCCTTCACTGCCGGTGCGTTTCTGACGCACCGGCAGTTTCCTTTCCCGGCGTGCGCGACGCGCCGGGAGGCACCCTTGACGCCCCTCCGGGCGCCGATGAGTCTGTCGTCTGTTCTTCCGTGAGACCCGTCCCACCCGCGAGACCTGTTCACCTTCGAGACGGACGACACCCGACACCAAGGGGAGCCCATGAGACGCAGAGCGGGATCGATCCTCGCCGCGGCTTCACTGCTGATCGCCGGAGCCGCGGCGGCGCCCGTCGCCGGAGCGCGGCCGGACGACCGGAACGCCGACGCCCTCTCCGTATGGCACGCCGAGGTCACCAAGGAGCAGGTTCCGCTCCTCCTCGAAGCCGGGGCCGACGCCCACGAGCTGACCGAGCGGGTGCCCGCGAAGGGCACCGCCACGGTCGAGCTCTTCCTCACCGGCGACCAGGCCGGACAGCTGCGCGGCCGGGGCGTCGAGCTCGCCGAGCACGCCCTGTCGGACCGGGCCGAGAAGCGGGTCGCCGCCGCCGGCGACGGCGTCTTCCGCCCGTACGGCGGCCCCGGCGGTCTCAAGCAGGAGATCCTGGACACCGCCCGGACCCACCCCGGACTCACCAAGGTCGTCTCGATCGGCAAGACCCTCAAGGGGCAGGACATCCTCGCCCTCAAGGTCAGCAAGGGCGCCCGGCGCGCCGGGGACGGGTCGAAGCCCGCCACGCTCTACATGTCCAACCAGCACGCGCGCGAGTGGATCACCCCCGAGATGACCCGGCGGCTGATGCACCACTACCTCGACGGCTACGGCAAGGACGAGCGGATCACCCGGATCGTCGACACCACCGAGCTGTGGTTCGTGCTCTCCGCCAACCCGGACGGCTACGACCACACCCACGCCGACCCCGCCAACCGCCAGTGGCGCAAGAACCTCCGCGACAACGACGGCGACGGGCGGACCGGCCCCGGTGACGGCGTCGACCTCAACCGCAACTTCGCCTACAAGTGGGGCCACGACAACGAGGGCTCGTCCCCCGACCCGGCCGACGAGACCTTCCGCGGCAAGGGCCCCATGTCGGAGCCCGAGACCAGGGCCGTCGACGCCTTCCAGAAGCGCATCGGCTTCGCGTACGGCATCAACTACCACTCCGCCGCCCAGCTCCTGCTGTACGGCGTCGGCTGGCAGGTCGCCACCGACACCCCCGACGACGTGGCCCTCAGGGCCCTCGCCGGCACCCCGGAGAACTCCGCCGTGCCCGGCTACCGGCCGCAGGTCTCCTCCGAGCTGTACACCACCAACGGCGAGGCCGACGGTCACGCCGCCAACGTCAACGGCATGCAGATGTTCACCCCGGAGATGTCCACCTGCGCCACCGCCTCCCGGGTCGACCCGAACGACGCCTGGAACCCGGCCGACTGCGCCTCCGTCTTCACCTTCCCCGACGACGAGAAGCTGATCCGGGCGGAGTTCGCCAAGAACGTGCCCTTCGCGCTCGCCGTCGCCGAGTCCTCCGCCCGCCCGGACCGGCCCGTCTCCCCGGTCGGCGTCGAGGCCCCCGACTTCACCCCGAAGGCCTTCGCCACCTCCTACGCCCGCGGCGGGGAGCAGGAGGTCGCCGTCACCGCCCGCAAGTCGCTGCGCGGCAAGACGCTCGAATACCGGATCAACGGCGGCCGCGTCCACCGCGAGGAACTCCGTGCCTGGAAGGGCGGCGAGACCTACGGCGGCGAGGACAACCTCTACTTCGACGAGTACCGCGCCGAGGTCGGGGGCGCCCGGCCCGGCGACTCCGTCGAGGTCCGGTTCACCGCCCGCACCCGCGAGGGCCGCGCCACCGCCTCCGCCCCCTTCACCTACGAGGTGGCCGAACGGGCCCGCGGCGACGTCCTCGTCCTCGCCGACGAGGGCGGCACCACCGCCGGACGCCACACCGCCGCCTACGTGAAGGCGCTCGCGGACAACGGCCGGAGGGCCGCCGTCTGGGACGTCGCCGTCCAGGGCGCCCCGGACGCCCTCGGCGTCCTCTCCCACTTCGACGCCGTCGTCTGGTACACCGGCGCCCAGCGCCCCTCCGGGGGCGCCGAGCTCGCCGTCCGCTCCTACCTCAACGAGGGCGGCAAGCTGGTCAACGCCGGGGAGAAGGCCGGCGGGCTCACCCGGGTCGGCGCGGCCGAGACCAACGACTTCGCCCAGTACTACCTCGGCGCCCACCACCGCGCCGGCCTGAAGGACCCGTCCGCCTTCGCCGGCGCGGGCGCCTTCGGAGGCGTACGGGCCGGTCTCGGCGCGGCCCCGGGCAACCCGCTGGACGACGCCGGCGCGTACACCGTCACCTCCGACATCCTGAAGCCGAAGGACTTCCCGCAGTTCGCGAGCAGCGCCTCCGCCGGCGACTACCCGGGCGTCCGCACCCCCTTCGAGCCCGCCGAGGGCACCGCCTTCGCGGCGGTGAAGCACGCCGACGGCACCTGGGCCCGGCTCAGCAGGACCATCGACCTCACCGGCGTCCCGGCGTCCGCGAAGCCCCGCCTGGACTTCCAGGTCAGCCACGACACCGAGCCCGGCTACGACAACCTCGTCGTCGAGGCCCACACCGTCGGCCGGGACGACTGGACCACCCTGCCCGACACCAACGGCGGCACCTCCACCGAGCCCCCGGCCGACTGCGGCGAGGGCTACTACGTCCGCGGCCACCCCTTCCTCGCCCACTACCTCACCGTCGGCGAGGACGGCTGCGCGCCCACCGGCGCCACCGGCTCCTGGAACGCCTTCACCGGCCCCTCCAACGGCTGGCGCCAGGCCTCCGTCGACCTGAGCGCCTGGGCGGGCGGGAAGGTCGAGGTCTCCCTCTCGTACGTCTCCGACCCCGGTACGGGCGAGACGGGCGCGTTCGTCGACGACGTCCGGCTCGTCACCGGGACCACCACCGAGGCCGAGGGCTTCGAGACCTCCCTCGGCGCCTGGTCCACGCCCGGCGCCCCGGCCGGCAGCCCCGGCAACGGCTCCGACTGGACGCGCTCCGCCGCCCTCTTCCACTCGCAGGCGGCGGTCACCACCCGGGACACCGTCCTCCTCGGCTTCGGCCTGGAGCACGTGCCCGGCACGGCGGAACGGGCACGGCTCCTCGGCCGCGCCCTCAAGGCCCTCCACCGCTGAGGGGGGCACCTCGACCGTTTAACGGAGAGTAGTCGGGACAAACGGTTCAAGGCGGCCCTTACCCGCTGGTAGGTACGGGCCGCCGACCGTTTTCCCTCACTTTCCGAGCTCGTGCGGATGCGGCCGATGTCACTCCGGCGGCCCCGGGGAGGTAGGGTCGTAAGCGGTCGGGGACATCCCAAAAACAAAAATCTCGCCGGCGTCGAACAACACCGGCGTACCTAACGAGGAGATCGGTTCGTGACGATCCGCGTAGGCATCAACGGCTTTGGCCGCATCGGCCGGAACTACTTCCGCGCGCTCCTTGAGCAGGGTGCCGACATCGAGATCGTGGCTGTCAACGACCTGGGTGACACCGCGACCACGGCCCACCTGCTGAAGTACGACACCATCCTGGGCCGCCTCAAGGCCGAGGTGACCCACACCGAGGACACCATCACCGTCGACGGCCACACCATCAAGGTGCTGTCCGAGCGCAACCCGGCCGACCTCCCCTGGGGCGAGCTGGGCGTCGACATCGTCATCGAGTCGACGGGCATCTTCACCAAGAAGGCCGACGCCGAGAAGCACCTCGCCGGCGGCGCCAAGAAGGTCCTCATCTCGGCTCCGGCCAGCGACGAGGACATCACCATCGTGATGGGCGTCAACCAGGACAAGTACGACCCGGCGAACCACCACGTCATCTCGAACGCCTCCTGCACCACCAACTGCGTGGCGCCGATGGCCAAGGTCCTCAACGAGAACTTCGGCATCGTCAAGGGCCTGATGACCACGGTCCACGCGTACACCAACGACCAGCGCATCCTGGACTTCCCGCACAAGGACCTGCGCCGCGCCCGCGCCGCCGCGGAGAACATCATCCCGACCACGACCGGTGCCGCCAAGGCCACCGCCCTGGTCCTCCCGCAGCTCAAGGGCAAGCTCGACGGCATCGCCATGCGCGTCCCGGTCCCGACCGGCTCCGCCACGGACCTGGTCGTCACCCTGGACCGCGAGGTCACCAAGGACGAGGTCAACGCCGCGTTCAAGAAGGCCGCCGAGGACGGCGACCTCAAGGGCGTGCTCTTCTACACCGAGGACCCGATCGTCTCCTCCGACATCGTGGGCGACCCGGCGTCCTGCACCTTCGACGCCTCCCTGACGATGGTCCAGGACGGCAAGTCGGTCAAGATCCTCGGCTGGTACGACAACGAGTGGGGCTACTCCAACCGTCTCGTCGACCTCACCGCCTTCGTCGGCGGTCAGCTCTAAGCTTCAGGGCGGACCTTCGATGGTGAGCAGGGCTCGGGCAGCGCAACGCCGCGCTGCGCGAGCCCTGTTCGTGTGCTCCACCGCGTACCAAGGAGTCAGTTAACAGATGAAGACGATCGACGAGCTTCTCCACGAGGGCGTCGAAGGCAAGCGGGTGTTCGTCCGCGCCGACCTCAACGTGCCGCTCGACGGCACCACCATCACCGACGACGGACGCATCCGCGCCGTCGTCCCCACGGTCAAGGCGCTCGCCGACGCCGGCGCCCGCGTCGTGGTCGCCTCGCACCTGGGCCGCCCCAAGGGCGCCCCGGACCCGGCGTTCTCGCTCGCCCCGGCCGCCGCGCGCCTCGGTGAACTGCTCGGCGCCGACGTGGCGTTCGCGACCGACACGGTCGGCGACTCCGCCACCGAGACCGTCGCGGGCCTGGGGGACGGCCAGGTGGCCGTCCTGGAGAACCTGCGCTTCAACCCCGGTGAGACCTCCAAGGACGACGCCGAGCGCGGCGCCTTCGCGGACCGTCTCGCCGCCCTCGCCGACCTCTACGTCGGCGACGGCTTCGGTGCCGTGCACCGCAAGCACGCCTCGGTCTACGACCTCCCGGCGCGCATCCCGCACGCCGCGGGCCACCTCATCGCCACCGAGGTCGGCGTCCTGAAGAAGCTGACCGAGGACGTGCAGCGGCCGTACGTGGTCGCCCTCGGCGGCGCCAAGGTCTCCGACAAGCTCGGCGTGATCGACCACCTCCTGGAGAAGGCCGACCGCATCCTCATCGGCGGCGGCATGGCGTACACCTTCCTCAAGGCCCAGGGCCACGAGGTCGGCATCTCCCTGCTCCAGGAGGACCAGGTCCCGGCGGTCCAGGAGTATCTGGCCCGCGCGAAGGAGCGCGGCGTGGAGTTCGTCCTCCCCGTCGACGTCCTGGTCTCGCGCGAGTTCCCGGACCTGAAGACCAAGGCTCCGGCGAACCCCACCACGGTCGCCGCGGACGCCATCCCGGCGGACGAGGAGGGCCTCGACATCGGCCCCGAGACCCGCAAGCTCTACGCCTCGAAGCTCGCCGACGCGGCCACCGTCTTCTGGAACGGCCCGATGGGCGTCTTCGAGCACCCCGACTACGCCGAGGGCACCAAGGCCGTCGCCCAGGCGCTCGTCGACTCCCCGGCCTTCACCGTGGTCGGCGGCGGCGACTCCGCCGCCGCGGTCCGCACCCTGGGCTTCGACGAGAACGCGTTCGGACACATCTCGACCGGCGGCGGCGCCTCCCTCGAATACCTCGAGGGCAAGACGCTTCCCGGCCTCGCCGCACTGGAGGACTGACCCCCTTATGAGCACCCGCACCCCGCTGATGGCGGGCAACTGGAAGATGAACCTCAACCACCTGGAGGCCATCGCCCACGTCCAGAAGCTCGCCTTCGCCCTCACCGACAAGGACTACGACGCGGTCGAGGTCGCCGTCCTGGTCCCCTTCACCGACCTGCGGTCCGTCCAGACCCTGGTCGACGGCGACAAGCTGAAGATCAAGTACGGCGCCCAGGACATCTCGGCGCACGACTCCGGCGCCTACACCGGCGAGATCTCCGGCCTCATGCTCTCCAAGCTGAAGGCCGCCTTCGTGGCCGTCGGCCACTCCGAGCGCCGCCAGTACCACGCCGAGGACGACGAGGTCTGCAACGCCAAGGTGAAGGCCGCCTTCAAGCACGGCATCACCCCGATCCTCTGCGTCGGCGAGGGCCTGGACGTCCGCAAGGCCGGACGGCAGGTCGAGCACACCCTCGCCCAGCTCGACGGCGGCCTCAAGGACGTCCCGGCCGAGCAGGCCGAGACGATCGTGATCGCGTACGAGCCGGTGTGGGCCATCGGCACCGGCGAGGTCGCCACCCCCGAGGACGCCCAGGAGGTCTGCGGGGCGATCCGCGGCCGCCTCGCCGAGCTGTACTCCCGGGAGCTGGCCGACAAGGTCCGCATCCAGTACGGCGGCTCGGTCAAGTCCGGGAACGTCGCCGCGATCATGGCGCAGCCGGACGTCGACGGAGCCCTGGTGGGCGGCGCCGCGCTGGACGCCGACGAGTTCGTCAAGATCGTCCGCTTCCGCGACCAGTGAGTATGCGGTAGCGGAGTTACGTCGTACCCTTGCGGGGGTCGGGCAGGCGCCCGGCCCCCGTCCGTATAAGTCCGAGGAAGTTGGTCCAGCCGTGGTTATGGGGTTCTCGATCGCCCTGATCGTCTTCAGCGCGCTGCTGATGCTGCTCGTGCTGATGCACAAGGGGAAGGGTGGCGGCCTCTCCGACATGTTCGGTGGCGGCATGCAGTCCTCCGTCGGCGGCTCCTCGGTCGCCGAGCGCAACCTGGACCGCATCACCGTCGTGGTCGGTCTGCTCTGGTTCGCCTGCATTGTGGTGCTCGGTCTGCTGATGAAGTTGGACGGGTAACTCCAATCACTGGACGCGCGTTGGGCCTTACGTAGACTGGGGCATCTTCGAGCACCATCACGCAGGGAGTTACGACCGTGGCAAGTGGCAACGCGATCCGGGGAAGCCGGGTCGGAGCGGGGCCGATGGGCGAGGCCGAGCGGGGCGAGTCGGCGCCGCGCCTCCGCATCTCCTTCTGGTGCTCGAACGGGCACGAGACACAGCCGAGCTTCGCCAGCGACGCACAGGTCCCCGACACCTGGGACTGCCCGCGCTGCGGCTTCCCGGCCGGCCAGGACCGCGACAACCCGCCGGACCCGCCGCGCACGGAGCCGTACAAGACCCATCTCGCCTACGTGCGCGAGCGGCGCAGCGACGCGGACGGCGAGGCGATCCTCGCCGAAGCCCTCGCCAAGCTGCGCGGCGAGATCTGAGCACGGCGTGACGGTGTGACGGACGGGCCCGGCCCGCGAACTCGATTCGCGGGCCGGGCCCGTTCGCCGTCCCGTCCACCGCCCCGGCGCCTTTGTCAGTGGCACCCCCTACCGTCGGTCGGACGGGGAAGAACCGGACCGAGGGGGCGGCATGGCGACGACGGTGGCAGTGGGCGGCGGGACCTCGCCCGCCTGGCGGGGCGGCTTCGGACGTCTGTGGGCGGCCGCCGTGGTCTCCCGCTTCGGCGACTCCCTGCGCACCGCCGCACTGCCCCTGCTCGCCGCCTCGCTCACCGACGACCCCCTGCTCATCGCCTCCGTCACCGCCTGCGGCTTCCTGCCCTGGCTGCTTTTCGGACTCCTCGGCGGAGCCGTCGCCGACCGCGTCGACCAGCGGCGGGCCATGAGGGCCGTCGACCTCGTCCGCGCCGCCCTCATGGGCGCCTTCGCCGTCGCCGTCGCGCTCGGACACGCCGGGATCGCCCTGCTGCTCGTCCTCGCCTTCGCCCTCACCACCCTGCAGACCCTCTTCGACAACGCCGCCACCGCCCTGCTCCCCGCCGTCGTCCCCACCGGTGCCCTGGCCTCGGCCAACGCGCGCCTGATGACCGGTCAGCAGTTCGCGGGCGGCCTCCTCGCCGCACCCCTGGTGCCCGCCCTGCTCCTCGCCGGACCCGCCGTGCCGTACGGGGCCAACGCCGCCACCTACGTCCTGGCCGCGCTCCTCGTCGCCTCGCTGCGGACCGGAGCACCCGAGCGGCCGCCCCGCCCCGCCGGATCCACCCTCCGCGCCGAGACCGCCGAGGGGATCGCCGCCCTGCGCGCCGACCGGACCCTGCGGTGGCTCTGCGCCGCCACGACCCTCTGCAACATCGGCATGGGCGTCCTCCTCGCCACCCTCGTCGTCCACGTCACCGACGGCCTGCGCGCGGGGAACGGCGGATACGCGGCCGCGCTCACCGCCTACGCGGCCGGCGGCGTCGCCGGCGGGTTCCTCGCCCGGCGGATCGCCGAGCGGACCGGACGCGTGCGCGCGGTCCTCCTCGCCGGGACCGTCCAGACCGGCTGCCTGGTCCTGGCGGGGACGGTGCCCCTGCTCGCGGCGTCGATCGGGGCCCTGGCGGTCTTCGGCCTCATGGGGATGGTGTGGAACGTGCAGCTGACCACCCTCACGCAGGAGAGATCCCCCGACGGCATGCTCGGCCGCGTCGCCGCCGCCTTCCGCACCCTCGCCGTCGCCGGCGCCCCCCTGGGCGCCCTCCTCGGCGGCGCCGCGGCCGCCGGCTGGGGGCCGCACGCCCCCCTCCTCGTCAGCGCGGCGCTGTTCGCGCTCGCCGTCGCGTCACTCGCCCCCCTGATCAATTAGGTTGGAGGGGCAGCGGGGCAGATACGTACGAAGAAGAAGAGGGCGATGTCCGAGATGACTGGCGAAGGACGCACGAGGCTCAACCGGCTGCCCGAGTGGGCGGCCCTCGGTAAGCACCGCGAGCAGCTGGGCGAGCCCCACCTGCGCGAGCTGTTCGCCGCCGACCCGACGCGCGGCACCGACCTCACCCTGAGGGTCGGCGACCTCTACCTGGACTACTCCAAGCACCTCGTCACCGGCGAGACGCTGACCCTGTTGCGTGAGCTGGCCGCCGCCACCGGCGTGGCCGAGCTGCGCGACGCCATGTTCCGCGGCGAGAAGATCAACACCACCGAGGACCGGGCGGTCCTCCACACCGCGCTGCGCGCCCCCCGCGACGCCGTGATCGAGGTCGACGGGGAGAACGTCGTCCCCGGCGTCCACGCCGTCCTCGACCGGATGGGCGACTTCGCCGACAAGGTCCGCGCGGGCGAGTGGACCGGCCACACCGGCAGGCCGGTCAGGAACGTCGTGAACATCGGCATCGGCGGCTCCGACCTCGGCCCCGCCATGGCCCACGAGGTCCTGCGCTCCTACACCCGGCGGGACCTGACGCTCCGTTTCGTCTCCAACGTCGACGGCGCCGACCTCCACGAGGCCGTGCACGACCTCGACCCCGCCGAGACCCTGTTCGTCGTGGCCTCGAAGACCTTCACCACCATCGAGACCATCACCAACGCCACCTCCGCCCGCGACTGGCTCCTCACCGGCCTCGACGCCGGCCAGGAGGCCGTGGCCAAGCACTTCGTGGCCCTGTCGACCAACGCGGAGAAGGTCGAGGAGTTCGGCATCGACACCGCGAACATGTTCGAGTTCTGGGACTGGGTCGGCGGCCGCTACTCCTACGACTCCGCCATCGGCCTCTCCCTGATGATCGCCATCGGTCCGGAGCGCTTCCGCGAGATGCTCGACGGCTTCCACCTCGTCGACGAACACTTCCGCACCGCCCCGCCCGAGGAGAACGCGCCCCTGCTCCTCGGCCTCCTCGGCGTCTGGTACGGCAACTTCTTCGACGCCCAGTCGCACGCCGTCCTGCCGTACTCCCACTACCTGTCGAAGTTCACCGCCTACCTCCAGCAGCTCGACATGGAGTCCAACGGCAAGTCGGTGGACCGGGAGGGGAACCGGGTCGACTGGCAGACCGGGCCCGTGGTCTGGGGCACCCCCGGCACCAACGGCCAGCACGCGTACTACCAGTTGATCCACCAGGGCACCAAGCTGATCCCGGCCGACTTCATCGGCTTCGCCCGGCCCGTGGACGACCTGGAGCCCGGCCTGGTCGCCCAGCACGACCTGCTCATGGCCAACTTCTTCGCCCAGACGCAGGCGCTCGCCTTCGGCAAGACGCCCGAGGAGGTACGGGCCGAGGGCGTCCCCGAGGAGCTCGTCCCGCACAAGACCTTCCGGGGCGACCACCCCACGACCACGATCCTCGCCGACGCGCTCACCCCGTCCGTCCTCGGACAGCTGATCGCGCTCTACGAGCACAAGGTCTTCGTCCAGGGCGCGATCTGGAACATCGACTCCTTCGACCAGTGGGGCGTCGAACTCGGCAAGGTACTCGCCAAGCGGATCGAGCCGGTCCTGACGACCGGGGAGGGCGCGGACGGGCTCGACAGCTCGACCGCCGGCCTCGTCGCCGCCTACCGCTCGCTGCGCGGACGGTAGGGGCATGAGGGGGGAGGACGCGGTGCGGCTGCGACCGCCGAGGAACGCCGTGGACGGGCGGGCCGTCACCTGGTGGCGGACCCAGCTCCTGGTGACCACCGCCGTACCGGTGGTGGTCCTCGCCGTCCTCGGCGCGCTCGTCGGACCCGCCAGGGCCTGGCTGCTCGTCGCGGCCGGGGCCGTGGCGGCCGCGGGCCTGGCCTGTGCCGCGTTCCTCCCCGCCTGGTGGTTCCGGGTGCACCGCTGGGAGGTCACCGACGAGGCCGTCTACGTGCGCACCGGGGCCCTCTGGCAGGAGTGGCGGATCGCCCCGATGTCCCGGATCCAGACCGTCGACACCTCGCGCGGCCCCCTGGAGCAGTACTTCCGGCTGGCCACGGTCACCGTGACCACCGCCTCCTCCGCGGGCGCGGTCCGGATCGAGGGCCTGGACCACGAACGGGCCGCCGACCTTGCCGAACGGCTGACCGCCGTCACCCAGGCCACCCCCGGGGACGCCACATGAGCGAGCCGGCACCCGGGACCGAGGGACGGCGGCCCGAGGCGCCGGGGGGAGAGCCGCGGCGGCCCGACGCGCCGGAAGGAGAGCGGCGGCGCCGCGACGCGCCGGAGGACGAGCCCCAACGACCCGCCGCGACCGGGGGAGAGCGGCGGACCGACGTCCCCGAGACGGAATGGCGACGGCCCGACGTCTCCGAAGGAGAGCTGTGGCGCTCCGGCACGCCCGAAGGGGAGCCGCGACGGCCCGACGTCTCCGAAGGGGAGCGGCTGCGGCCCGATGCCTGCCGTCCTGTGCGGCGTGGCCGGCGGCGCCGGGCTCCCCGTCGCCCTCGGCCTCGCCGGCTCCCGGCCGCTCTGGCAGGCCCTCTCCTGGGTCCTCGCCGGAGCCCTCCTCCTGCTCCTCGGCGGCACCGGCGCCGACCGGGTCCGGCTGCGCCGCACCCGCTACCGCGTCGGCCCCGACCGGGTCGACCTCCACACCGGCCTGCTCCACCTCAAGCGCCGCTCCCTGGCCCGCGAGCGCATCCGCAGCGTCGACCTCACCGCCAACCCCCTCCAGCGCCTCCTCGGACTGGTCAAGGTCCGCATCGGGACCGGCGAGCGGAGCGGCGGCGACGCCGCCCTCGAACTGGAGCTGGTCGCCCGCGCCGAGGGCGAACGGCTCCGCCGCGAACTCCTCGCCCGCGCCGCCGCGCCCGAGGACCCCCGCCACGACGGCGCCCTCGCCGCCCTCGACCCGCGCTGGATCCGCTACGCCCCCGTCTCCTTCGTCGCCCCCGCCATCGGCGGCGCCGCCGCCGGAGCGGTCATGCAGGTCAGCGAGTGGTTCGGCGCCCAGGGCGAGGTCATCGACTGGATAGGGGAGCGCTTCAGCTCCGTCGCGATCCCCTGGATGATCCTCTGGCTGGTCCTCGCCGCCACCGCCGTCGGGGCCGTCGGGGCCCTCGGCCTCTGGATCGAGATGTGGTGGAACTACCGCCTGGAGCGCGAGCCCGGCGGCACCCTGCGCGTCACCCGGGGCCTGCTCACCGCCCGCTCGGTCTCCATCGAGGAGCGGCGGCTGCGCGGCGTCGAACTGGTCGAACCGCTCGGCGTGCGCCTCTTCGGGGCGGCCCGCGTCGACGCCGTCGCCACCGGCCTCGCCGAGAAGGACGAGGACAAGCACGGCGACCTCAAGAACCTGATGCCGGCCGTCCCCCGCCCGCTCGCCGACCGGGTCGCCGCCCAGGTCCTGCGCGAGCCCGGACCGCCCACCGGCACGCCGCTCGCCCCCCACCCCCGGGCCGCCCGGAACCGGCGGATCCGCTGGGCCCTGTGGAGCGTCCTGGCCCCCGCCGCGCTCCTCGCCCTCCTCGGCCTCCTGCTCACCCCGGTCCTGCTGTACGTGGCGGCCGGCTGGACCGCCGTCCTCACCCCGCTCGCCCTGCTCCTCGCCCGCGACGCCCACCGGAACCTCGGACACGCCGTCAGCGGGGCGTACCTGGTGACCCGTTCGGGCACGGTCCGGCGGACCACGGTCGCCCTCCAGCGCTCCGGCGTCATCGGCTGGACGGTCAAGCAGTCGTACTTCCAGCGCCGCGCCGGCCTCCTCACCCTGACCGTCACGACGGCGGCCGGATCGGGCGCGTACGCGATCCTCGACGCCGGCCGGAGCCAGGGCCTGGCCTTCGCCGCCGAGGCCGTACCGGGGCTCCTCACGCCCTTCCTGGAGCAGCCCGTGGACGCGCCGGAGAACCGGGAAACGCCGGAGGCCCGGTCCACCGAGGGATGAACCGGGCCTCCGGGGCCGTACCGACCGGCGAGGATCAGGCCGTGGCCGGCGGATACAGGCTCCGCGGCAGCTCCGATGCCGCCGCCGAGTCCAGCAGCCACAGCGTGCGCGAGCGACCGCGCGCGCCGGCCGCCGGGGCCTGCACCTCGCCCGCGCCCGACAGCGCGAGCGCCGCCGCCTTCGCCTTGTCCTCGCCGGCCGCGAGCAGCCAGACCTCCTGCGCCGCCCGGATCGCCGGGAGCGTCAGCGAGATCCGGACCGGCGGCGGCTTCGGCGCGCCACGCACCCCGACCACCGTCCGCCCGGTCTCGCGCACGGCGGGCAGCTCCGGGAAGAGCGAGGCCACGTGCGTGTCCGGGCCGACGCCCAGCATCAGCACGTCGAAGGCGGGCACCCCGCCGTCGCCGGGACCGGCCGCGGCGGCCAACTCCTCCGCGTAGGCAGCGGCGGCGGCCTCGACGTCGTCGCCGTACGGCCCGTCGGAGGCGGGCATCGCGTGCACCCGCGCGGGGTCCAGCGGCACCCGGTCGAGCAGCGCCTCGCGGGCCTGGGTGACGTTCCGCTCCGGATCCCCGTCCGGCAGGTACCGCTCGTCGCCCCACCACAGGTCGAGCCGCGACCAGTCGACCGCGTCCCGCGCGGGCGCCGCACCGAGGGCCGCGAGCAGCCCGTTGCCGTTGCGCCCGCCGGTCAGCACCACCGAGGCGGAGCCCCGGGAGGCCTGGGCGTCCACGATCCGGGTGATCAGCCGGGCCGCGGCGGCCTGTGCCATCAGCTCCTTGTCGCGGTGGACGACCAGCTGCGGGGCGCTCACTTGGCCGCCGCCTTCCTGGCCGGGGCCTTCTTCGCCGCCGGCTTGGCGGCGGGCTCCTCCTCGGCGGGGGAGGCGTCGGGGGAGGTCTCCGGCGCGGTCTCCACCACGGCGGCCTCCACCTCCTCCTCCGGCTCGGGCGCCGTGACCGCCGCCCGCTCGTCGAGCCGCCCGACGCCGAACTTCAGCGCCGCCGCGTAGGTGTCGTCCGGGTCGAGCCGGCGCAGCTCCTCCGCGATCAGCTCGGCCGTGTCGCGGCGCTTGAGCGCCACTCCCCGGTCCGGCTGCCCCTCGATGGAGAGCGTGGCGAGCGACCCGTCCGGCCGGTCGAGCACGATCGGCCCGCAGTCGGTCTCCAGGCGTACGGAGGTGAGGCCGGGCCCCGCCGACTTCGAGCGCCGCACCGGCACCTTCAGCCGGTCCGCCACCCACATCGCGAGCAGTTCGACGCTCGGGTTGAACTCCTCGCCCTCCACCTCGGCGGCGGAGACCCGGCAGACGACCTGGTCGAGCGCGGCGGCCAGCATCGAACGCCACGGGGTGATCCGGGTCCACGACAGGTCCGTGTCGCCCGGGGTGTACGTCTCCGCCCGCGCCGTCAGCTCCTCGATGGGCTGCTCGGCGGAGTACGTGTCGGTCACCCGGCGCTGGGCGAGCGCGCCCAGCGGGTCCTTCGCCGGGTCGGTCGGCGCGTCCACCGGCCACCAGACGACGACCGGGGCGTCGGGGAGCAGCAGCGGCAGCACCACCGACTGGGCGTGGTCGACGACCTCGCCGTACAGCCGGAGCACCACCGTCTCGCCGGCGCTGGCGTCGGCGCCGAGGCGGACCTCGGCGTCGAGCCGCGCCTTGGCACGGTCCCGCGGCGAGCGCGAGACCCTCTTGATGACGACGAGGGTCCGCGAGGGGTGCTCGCGGGACGCCTCGTTGGCCGCCTTCAGCGCGTCGTAGGCGTTCTCCTCGTCGGTGACGATGACGAGGGTGAGCACCATGCCGACGGCCGGCGCGCCGATCGCCCGCCGCCCGAGCACCAGCGCCTTGTTGATCTTGGAGGACGTGGTGTCCGTCAGGTCGGTCTTCATGGCCGGCGCCAGCTCCTGCCGTCTCGTGCGAGCATCTCGTCCGCCTCGACCGGACCCCAGGTCCCGGACTGGTACTGCGCGGGCTTGCCGTGCTCGTCCCAGAACCTCTCGATCGGGTCGAGGATCTTCCAGGACAGCTCGACCTCCTCCACGCGCGGGAAGAGGTTCGAGTCGCCGAGCAGGACGTCGAGGATGAGCCGCTCGTACGCCTCCGGGCTGGACTCCGTGAAGGACTCGCCGTACGCGAAGTCCATCGACACGTCCCGGATCTCCATCTGCGTGCCGGGCACCTTGGAGCCGAACCGCACCGTCACGCCCTCGTCCGGCTGCACCCGGATGACGATGGCGTTGCGGCCGAGCTCCTCGGTCGCGGTGTGGTCGAAGGGGGAGTGCGGGGCGCGCTGGAAGACGACCGCGATCTCGGTGACGCGGCGGCCCAGGCGCTTGCCGGTGCGCAGGTAGAAGGGGACGCCCGCCCAGCGGCGGTTGTCGATCTCCAGCTTCACGGCCGCGTAGGTGTCGGTCTTCGACTGCGGGTCGATGCCGTCTTCCTGGAGGTAGCCGACGGCCTTCTCGCCGCCCTGCCACCCGGCCGCGTACTGGCCGCGGACCGTGGAGGCGCCCAGGTCCCTGGGCAGCTTCACCGCGCCGAGGACCTTGGTCTTCTCGGCGGCCAGCGCGTCGGCGTCGAAGGAGGCGGGCTCCTCCATGGCGGTCAGCGCGAGCAGCTGGAGCAGGTGGTTCTGGATGACGTCGCGGGCGGCGCCGATGCCGTCGTAGTAGCCGGCGCGGCCGCCGATGCCGATGTCCTCGGCCATGGTGATCTGCACGTGGTCGACGTACGACCGGTTCCAGATCGGCTCGAAGAGGGTGTTGGCGAAGCGGAGCGCCAGGATGTTCTGGACGGTCTCCTTGCCGAGGTAGTGGTCGATCCGGAAGACCTCGTGCGGCGGGAAGACCTCGTGGACGACCTCGTTGAGCTCCTTGGCGGAGGCCAGGTCGTGCCCGAAGGGCTTCTCGATGACCGCGCGGCGCCAGGAGCCGTCCTTCTGGTCGGCGAGCCCGTGCTTCTTGAGCTGCTGGACGACCTTGGGGAAGAACTTCGGCGGGACCGACAGGTAGAAGGCGAAGTTGCCGCCGGTGCCCTGGGCCTTGTCCAGCTCCTCGACGGTGGTCTTGAGCTGCTCGAAGGCCTCGTCGTCGTCGAAGTCGCCCTGGACGAACCGCATGCCCTGGATCAGCTGCTGCCACACCTCCTCGCGGAAGGGGGTGCGTGAGTGCTGCTTGACGGCCTCGTAGACCTCCTGCGCGAAGTCCTCGTCCTGCCACTCGCGCCGGGCGAAGCCGACGAGCGAGAAGCCCGGCGGCAGCAGGCCGCGGTTGGCCAGGTCGTAGACGGCGGGCATCAGCTTCTTTCGGGACAAATCGCCCGTGACGCCGAAGATCACCAGACCCGACGGCCCCGCGATGCGCGGGAGCCGTCGGTCTGCGGCGTCACGGAGCGGGTTGGCTCCGTGTGCTGCGCTCAAGGTGTTACGCCTCCGAAGGTGCGAGGCGCTTCAGCTCCGCCTCGGTGGACGTGAGCAGGTCGTTCCAGGACGCCTCGAACTTCTGGACGCCCTCGTCCTCCAGGAGCTGGACGACCTCGTCGTAGCCGATGCCCAGCTTCGCGACGGCCTGGAGGACCGCGCGGGAGTCGTCGTACGTGCCCTCGACGGTGTTGCCGGTGACCTCGCCGTGGTCGGCGGTGGCCTCCAGGGTGGCCTCGGGCATGGTGTTGACCGTGCCGGGGGCGACCAGGTCCACCACGTACAGGGTGTCCTTGTACGCCGGGTCCTTCACGCCGGTCGAGGCCCACAGCGGACGCTGCTTGTTGGCGTGCGCCTTGTCCAGGGCGGCCCAGCGCTCGGAGGAGAAGACCTCCTCGTACGCCTCGTAGGCCAGGCGGGCGTTGGCCAGGGCGGCCTTGCCCTTGAGCGCCTTGGCCTCGTCGGTGCCGATGCCGTCCAGGCGCTTGTCGATCTCCGTGTCCACGCGGGAGACGAAGAAGGAGGCCACCGAGTGGATCTTCGCCAGGTCCAGGCCCCGCTCGCGGGCCTTCTCCAGGCCCGCCAGGTAGGCGTCCATGACCAGGCGGTAGCGCTCCAGCGAGAAGATCAGCGTCACGTTGACGCTGATGCCCAGGCCGATGACCTCGGTGATGGCCGGCAGACCCGCCTCGGTGGCCGGGATCTTGATCAGCGTGTTCGGGCGGTCCACCAGCCAGGCCAGCTGCTTGGCCTCGGCGACCGTGGCCTTGGTGTCGTGGGCCAGGCGGGGGTCGACCTCGATGGAGACCCGGCCGTCCTGGCCGTCGGTCGCGTCGAAGACCGGGCGCAGGATGTCGGCGGCGTCGCGGACGTCCGCCGTCGTGATCATCCGGATGGCCTCCTCGACGGTCACCCGGCGGGCCGCGAGGTCGGAGACCTGCTGGTCGTAGCCGTGGCCCTCGGAGATCGCCTTCTGGAAGATCGACGGGTTGGTGGTGACCCCGACCACGTGGCTCTGGTCGATCAGCTCCGCCAGGTTGCCGGAGGTGATCCGCTGGCGCGAGAGGTCGTCCAGCCAGATCGCGACGCCTTCGTCGGAGAGGCGCTTGAGTGCGTCTGTCATGAGAGTTGCATCTCCAATAAGTCGTACGTATCGGGGTCAGCGCGCGGCGGCGTCGATCGATTCCCGCGCGGCGGCGACGATCGCCTCGGGCGTGAAGCCGAACTCGCGGAAGAGGACCTTCGCGTCCGCGGAGGCGCCGAAGTGCTCCAGGGAGACGATCCGGCCGGCGTCACCGACGTAACGGTGCCAGGTCAGGCCGATGCCGGCCTCGACCGCGACCCGCGCCTTGACCGACGGCGGCAGGACGGAGTCCTTGTACGCCTGGTCCTGCTCCTCGAACCACTCCACCGACGGCATCGACACCACCCGGGTGGGCGTGCCGGCGGCCTGGAGCTGCTCGCGGGCCTCGACGGCCAGGTGCACCTCGGAGCCGGTCGCGATCAGCACCACCTCCGCCTCGCCGCCTTCGGCGTCGAACAGCACGTAGCCGCCCTTGACCGTGTCCTCGTTCGGCGCGTACGTCGGCACGCCCTGGCGGGTGAGCGCCAGACCGTGCGGGGCGCCCTTGCCGTAGACCTTGGTGTGGCGCTGCATGATCTCGCGCCAGGCCAGGGCCGTCTCGTTGGCGTCGGCCGGGCGGACCAGGTTCAGGCCCGGGATCGCGCGCAGCGAGGCCAGGTGCTCCACCGGCTGGTGCGTCGGACCGTCCTCGCCCAGACCGATCGAGTCGTGGGTCCAGACGTAGGTGACCGGCAGGTGCATCAGGGCGGAGAGGCGCACCGCGTTGCGCATGTAGTCGGAGAACACCAGGAAGGTGCCGCCGTAGATGCGCGTGTTGCCGTGCAGCGCGATGCCGTTCATCTCCGCGGCCATCGCGTGCTCGCGGATGCCGAAGTGGATCGTGCGGCCGTACGGGTCGGCCTCCGGCAGCGGGTTGCCCTCGGGCAGGAACGACGAGTCCTTGTCGATCGTCGTGTTGTTCGAGCCGGCGAGGTCGGCCGAGCCGCCCCACAGCTCGGGGATGACCGCGCCGAGCGCCTTGAGGACCTGGCCCGAGGCGGCACGGGTGGCCACGCCCTTGCCCGGCTCGAAGACCGGCAGCTTCTCCGCCCAGCCCGCGGGCAGCTCGTTGGCCTGGATGCGGTCGAACTCCGCCGCGCGCTCCGGGTTGGCCGTACGCCACTCCGAGAGCTGCTTCTCCCACTCCACGCGCGCCTCGCGGCCCCGCTCGCCCAGCGCGCGGGTGTGCGCGATGACCTCGTCGGAGACCTCGAAGGTCTTCTCCGGGTCGAAGCCCAGGACGCGCTTGGTGGCCGCGACCTCCTCGTCGCCGAGCGCCGAGCCGTGGGCGGCCTCGGTGTTCTGCGCGTTCGGCGCGGGCCAGGCGATGATCGAGCGCATCGCGATGAACGAGGGGCGCTCGGTCTCGGCCTCGGCGGCGCGGATCGCCGCGTAGAGCCCGGCCGGGTCCAGGTCGCCGTTGGCCTGCGGCTCGACCCGCTGCACGTGCCAGCCGTACGCCTCGTACCGCTTGAGCGTGTCCTCGGAGACGGCCGTCTCGGTGTCGCCCTCGATCGAGATGTGGTTGTCGTCCCACAGCAGGATCAGGTTGCCGAGCTTCTGGTGGCCGGCCAGCGAGGACGCCTCGGCGGAGATGCCCTCCTGGAGGCAGCCGTCACCGGCGATCGCGTAGACGCGGTGGTCGAACGGCGAGGTGCCGGCCGGCGCCTCCGGGTCGAACAGGCCGCGCTCGAAGCGGGCGGCCATCGCCATGCCCACCGCGTTGGCGACGCCCTGGCCCAGCGGGCCCGTGGTCGTCTCCACCGCGGCGGTGTGACCGTACTCCGGGTGACCGGGGGTCTTCGAACCCCAGGTGCGGAAGGCCTTCAGATCGTCCAGTTCGAGACCGAAGCCACCCAGGTAGAGCTGGGTGTAGAGGGTCAGGGACGAGTGGCCGGCCGAGAGCACGAACCGGTCGCGCCCGACCCACTCGGGGTCGGCCGGGTCGTGGCGCATCACCTTCTGGAAGAGGGTGTACGCGACGGGCGCCAGGCTCATCGCCGTACCGGGATGGCCGTTGCCGACCTTCTGTACGGCGTCCGCGGCCAGGACGCGGGCGGTGTCTACGGCCCGCTGGTCCAATTCGGTCCACTCGAGGTCTGTGGTGGTCGGCTTAGTGCTCACCCTGGGTCAGGGCTCCTCTCCACATGTCTGAAGCCGGTGACTGAGGGTGTACCGGCGGTGTCGAGCCTACCCCCGTCGGACGGCCCTCTTTTCGTGCTCATGCCCCTCAAATGAGCGCACACGGCAAGACTGCCGGTGGCCGTGGGACTTCGCCTCCCGAACGGGTCCACCGCGTGGGACGTGCCCCTTCGACACGACCCCACCCTTGGGGGCGTACCCCTTCAACACGACCCCACCCCCGCGAAGATCGGCGTCTGGGCAACGTCTAGAGTGGCGTGGTACGCGCAAGCTTCACCCCGCTTTCATCCGGGGAGCTTGCTGGGATTTCTCTGTCAGGGGTGTGCGTGACGGCCGTCGAGTCCCGACCCGCAGGGGTCGTCTTGACTCCCAGCCCGGGGGGCCATCGGCCGTTCGGGGCCCGCGTCAAGGCATTCGTGGCGCTGACCAAGCCGCGGATCATCGAGCTGCTGCTCATCACGACCGTCCCGGTGATGTTCCTCGCCGAGCAGGGCGTGCCGAACCTCTGGCTGGTGCTCGCCACCTGCTTCGGCGGCTACCTGTCGGCGGGCGGCGCGAACGCGCTGAACATGTACATCGACCGCGACATCGACGCCCTGATGGACCGCACGTCCCAGCGTCCGCTGGTCACCGGCATGGTCTCGCCGCGCGAGGGCCTGGTCTTCGGCCTCACCCTCGCGGTGGTCTCCACCCTCTGGTTCGGCCTGCTGGTCAACTGGCTCTCCGCCTGGCTCTCGCTCGGCGCGCTCCTCTTCTACGTGGTCGTCTACACGATGATCCTGAAGCGGCGGACCGCGCAGAACATCGTCTGGGGCGGCATCGCCGGCTGCATGCCCGTCCTCATCGGCTGGTCCTCGGTCACGAACTCGATGTCCTGGGCCGCCGTCGTCCTCTTCATGGTGATCTTCTTCTGGACGCCGCCGCACTACTGGCCGCTGTCGATGAAGGTCAAGGACGACTACGCGCGCGTGGGCGTCCCCATGCTCCCGGTGATCGCCTCCAACAAGGTCGTCGCCAAGCAGATCGTGGCCTACAGCTGGGTCATGGTCGCCGTCTCGCTGCTCCTCACCCCGCTGGGCTACACGGGCTGGTTCTACACGGCCGTGGCGCTGCTGACCGGCGGCTGGTGGCTCTGGGAGGCGCACGGGCTGCTCAACCGGGCCAAGGAGGGCGCGACGGGCGCCAAGCTCAAGGAGATGCGCCTCTTCCACTGGTCCATCACCTACGTCTCGCTGCTCTTCGTCGCGGTCGCGGTGGACCCCTTCCTCCGCTGACCTCCGCAGGACCGCTCGGCCGACGGCCGGGCCGCGTGGGAAACGCCACGCGGCCCGGCCGTCGCCGTTCGATCTACCCGTCGGTAGCATCCTTGCCATGGCAGACACGCAGGCAGATACGAAGGCAGACACGAAGAAGGACGAGCGCAGGGTCGCCCGGCTCACCAAGCAGATCCGGGCCTTTGCCGAGGAGCACGGCGGCTCCGAGGGACACCTGGAGCACATCGGCCAGGCGGGCACCCGGATCGTCCTCGTCGGCACGGACGGCCTCTGGGGCGACCTGGTCGCCCCGACGTACGCGATCGCCGAGCGGGCGGCCGAGAAGGCCGGCCTGACGCTCCACGAGGAGTTCGACGGCGAGTTCGCCGCGAAGGTCGTCACCGGTCCGTACGAGTGGTCCCGGATGGCGGGCATCCAGATCGGCGGCCCCTCCGACCGCTGAAGCGGCGGACGCTTACGTGAGCACAGGTACGCGTCCGGGCACAGGTACGCGCCCGTACGCGCGCGCGTACGAAAGGGCCCACCGGTTCGCGGGAACCGGTGGGCCCTTCTGCGTGCGCGTACGGGGGAGCCTCAGGCCTTCGCGAGCTCCGGGTCCGCCTGGGCCGGGATCGCCGGCGTGTCCAGCGGGCGCTCGCGCATGCTCAGGGCGAGCCGCACGACCGCGATCCACATCAGCGAGGAGCCGAGCATGTGGGCGCCGACCAGGAGCTCGGGGACCCCGGTGAAGTACTGGACGTAGCCGATGCCGCCCTGGAGGAGCAGCACGACCAGCAGGTCGCGGGCGCGGGCCCTGGTGTCGTCCGGGGCGTCCACCGCGCGCAGGACCAGCCACATCGCGATCGCGAGCGCGCAGACGATCCAGGCGGCGATGGCGTGCAGGTGCGCGGCGTTCGTCCAGTCCCAGGGCATGCGCGGGACGTCGCTGCTGTCGCCGGCGTGCTTGCCGGAGCCGGTCACGGTGGTGCCGAGCGCGATCAGCAGGCCCGAGGTGATCACGATCGTCCAGGACAGCCTGCGGACCGGGCGGGGCACGCGCGGGCGGGGGGCGGCGTCGCCCTCGCCGGTCCGGTGCCAGGTGACGACGGCGACCGTGAGGAGCGCGTTCGCGGCGAGGAAGTGGCCGGCGACCGTCCACGGGTTGAGGCCCATCCACACCGTGATGCCGCCGAGGACGGCGTTGCTCAGCACGATCCAGAACTGGAACCAGGCGAGCCGGGTGAGGCCCCGCCGGCGCGGCTTGACCGAGCGCACGGCGACGATGGACCAGCCGACGGCGGCCGACAGGACGTACGTCAGCAGCCGGTTGCCGAACTCGATGGCGCCGTGGAGGCCCTGCTCGGGCGTGGCGAAGAGGCTGTCGTCCGTGCACTTGGGCCAGGTGTCGCAGCCGAGGCCGGAACCGGTCAGCCGGACCGCGCCGCCCGTGACGATGATGAGCACGCTCATCACGACGGCGGAGAGCGCGGCGCGCCGGAGCGTCCGGGGGGACGGGGTCCAGCGCCGGGCGATGGAGGCGAGGGGGTTCAGCACGGGCCCTATCGTAGGACGGCGCTTGTGCGCGCTTTCACGAGGGGGGCGTATGTGGCCGAACGGAACCTTACGGTTACTCCCCGGGGCGGGTCACTCCCAGCGGAAGAACTTCGCTGCCGCCCCCAGGCCCAGGACCGCCCAGACCGCGAGGACCAGCGCGTCGCCCCACGGCATCGGCGCCCCGCCCTGGAGGACGTCCCGCAGGCCGTCCGAGAGGGCCGCGATCGGCAGCAGGGCGAGCACGTCGCCCGCGGCGCCGAACTTCTCCAGGGGCACGATCACCCCGCCGCCCACCAGGAGCAGCAGGAAGACCAGGTTGGCGGCGGCCAGGGTGGCCTCGGCCCGCAGCGTGCCGGCCATCAGCAGGCCGAGGCCGGAGAAGGCGGCCGTGCCGAGGACCAGGAGCAGCAGCACCGAGAGCGGGTTTCCGTGCGGGGACCAGCCGAGGGCGAGCGCGATCGTCGTCAGGAGCGCGACCTGGAGGACCTCGGTGACCAGGACGGAGAGCGTCTTGGCCGTCAGCAGGGCCCAGCGGGGGAGCGGTGAGGCCCCCAGGCGCTTGAGCACCCCGTACCGGCGCTCGAAACCGGTCGCGATGGCCTGGCCGGTGAAGGCGGTGGACATCACGGCGAGCGCGAGGACGCCGGGGGCGAGGAAGTCGACGGGCTTCCCGGCCCCGGTGTCGACCACGTCGACGGTGGAGAACAGCACCAGGAGCAGTGAGGGGATGATCACCGTCAGGAGCAGCTGCTCGCCGTTGCGCAGCAGCATCCTGGTCTCCAGGGCGGTCTGCGCGGCGATCATCCGCCCGACGGGGGCGGCGCCGGGCCGGGGGGAGTAGGTGCCGGCGGACGTCGGGAGGGGGGTCCCCGTGTTCATGACCTCAGCTCCTTGCCGGTGAGCTCAAGGCTGTGCCGGCCCGGGGGGTGACCCCCGGACCCCCGGCAGGTCTCGTCGGTGGTCCGCTTCATGACCTCAGCTCCTTGCCGGTGAGCTCAAGGCTGTGCCGTCCCGGGGGGCGACCCCCGGACCCCCGGCAGGTCTCGTCGGTGGTCCGCTTCATGACCTCAGCTCCTTGCCGGTGAGCTCAAGGCTGTGCCGACCCGGGGGGCGACCCCCGGACCCCCGGCTGATCTCGTCGGTGGTCCGCTTCATGGCCTCAGCTCCTTGCCGGTGAGCTCAAGAAAAACGTCTTCGAGGGTGTGCCGCTCGACCGAGATCCCGTCCGGCATCACGCCGTTCTGGGCGCACCAGCTGGTGACCGTGGCGAGGAGCTGCGGATCGACGTCGCCGGTGATCCGGTACGTGCCCGGCAGGGTCTCCGCCGCGGCCGTGCCGTCCGGGAGCGCCTTGAGCAGGGAGCCCAGGTCGAGCCCGGGGCGGCCGGTGAAGCGCAGGGTGTTCTCGGCGCCGCCGCGGCACAGCTCCTCGGGGCTGCCCTGGACGGCGATCCGGCCGGCGTCGACGATGGCGACGTCGTCGGCCAGCTCCTCCGCCTCCTGCATGAAGTGCGTGGTGAGGACCGTGGTCACCCCGTCGGCGCGCAGCTCGCGGACCAGGTCCCAGGTGGCGCGCCGGGCCTGCGGGTCGAGCCCGGCGGTGGGCTCGTCCAGGAAGACCAGCTCGGGGCGGCCGACGACGGCCATGGCGAGCGCGAGACGCTGCTGCTGGCCGCCGGAGAGGCGCCGGTAGGTCGTACGGCCGCAGGAGCCGAGGCCGAGGCGCTCGATCAGGGCGTCCACGTCCAGCGGGTGGGCGTGCAGCTTCGCCGTGTGGCGGAGCATCTCGCCGGCGCGGGCGCCGGAGTAGACGCCGCCGGACTGGAGCATGACGCCGATCCGGGGGCGCAGGGCGGCCGCGTCGGCGACCGGGTCGAGGCCGAGGACCCGGACGGTGCCGCCGTCGGGCCTGCGGTAGCCCTCGCAGGTCTCGATCGTGGTGGTCTTGCCGGCCCCGTTGGGGCCGAGGACGGCGGTGACGGTGCCGGCCCGCACGTCGAGGTCGAGGCCGTCGACGGCGGTCTTGTCCCCGTACCGCTTGACCAGGCCGCGGACCTGGACGACGGACTCTTCTCGCATGTCCGGAAGTCTAGAGAGCGCCCGGGGGTCCTCCGGCCGCGGGTCCCGAAGAGTGGTCGAATTCATCCCACGAATGATCGTTTCCGCAGGTCAGGTAAGGCTTACCTGAGTGACGCACGGCACCGTCCGCCCTCCGGGCGCGGCTTGTCACTCCTGGATTAATTACGCAACAATGGTGTTGTGAAAAACGTGGGAGCGGCTCCGGTGGAGGAACTCGCTACCCGGGAGCGCTCCACGCGCAACCGGGTCGCGCGGTCAATCCTCGACCACGGGCCGTCGACCGTCGCCGACCTGGCCGAACGGCTCGGCCTCACCCAGGCCGCCGTCCGCCGCCACCTCGACTCGCTGGTCGCGGAGAACGTCGTCGAGGCGCGCGAGAAGCGCGTCTACGGCAACCGCGGCCGCGGCCGCCCCGCGAAGGTCTTCGCGCTGACCGACTGCGGCCGGGACGCCTTCGACCAGTCGTACGACTCCCTCGCCGTCGAGGCGCTTCGCTGGATCGAGCGCAACGCCGGGGGCGAGGAGGCCGTCGCCGCCTTCGCCCGGGACCGGATCGAGAGCCAGGGCCGGGCGTACCGCGAGGCCGTCGAGGCGGCCGAGCCCGCGCGGCGGACCGAGGCGCTCGCCAAGGCCCTCACCGCGGACGGGTACGCTGCCACTGCGCGGAACGCGCCGGTCGGCGAGCAGCTCTGCCAGCACCACTGCCCGGTCGCCCACGTCGCCGAGCAGTACCCGCAGCTGTGCGAGGCGGAGACGGAGTTCTTCTCCCGCCTCCTGGGAACGCACGTCCAGCGTCTGGCCACCATCGCGCATGGTGACGGCGTCTGCACCACGTTCATCCCGCACGGCACACCACAGACCACCGAATCAGCATCCGCACGTACGGCCGGGAGGAACCCCGCATGACCACCGAGATCAGCCACCCCGAGCTTGAGGGCCTGGGTCGGTACGAGTACGGCTGGGCCGACTCGGACGCGGCCGGTGCCGCCGCCAAGCGCGGTCTGAACGAAGACGTCGTCCGCGACATCTCCGCGAAGAAGAACGAGCCCGAGTGGATGCTGAAGCTGCGTCTCAAGGGTCTGCGGCTCTTCGACAAGAAGCCCATGCCGACCTGGGGCTCCGACCTCTCCGGCATCGACTTCGACAACATCAAGTACTTCGTGCGGTCCACCGAGAAGCAGGCCGAGTCCTGGGAGGACCTGCCGGAGGACATCAAGAACACGTACGACAAGCTCGGCATCCCCGAGGCGGAGAAGCAGCGCCTCGTCGCCGGCGTCGCCGCCCAGTACGAGTCCGAGGTCGTCTACCACCAGATCCGCGAGGACCTGGAGGAGCAGGGCGTGATCTTCGTCGACACCGACACCGCCCTGAAGGAGCACGAGGAGCTCTTCAAGGAGTACTTCGGCACCGTCATCCCGGTCGGCGACAACAAGTTCGCCTCCCTGAACACGGCCGTGTGGTCCGGCGGCTCCTTCATCTACGTGCCGAAGGGCGTGCACGTCGAGATCCCGCTCCAGGCCTACTTCCGCATCAACACGGAGAACATGGGCCAGTTCGAGCGGACGCTGATCATCGTCGACGAGGACGCCTACGTCCACTACGTCGAGGGCTGCACCGCCCCGATCTACTCCTCGGACTCGCTGCACAGCGCCGTGGTCGAGATCGTCGTGAAGAAGGGCGGCCGCTGCCGCTACACGACCATCCAGAACTGGTCGAACAACGTCTACAACCTGGTGACCAAGCGCGCCGTCGCCTACGAGGGCGCCACCATGGAGTGGGTCGACGGCAACATCGGCTCCAAGGTCACCATGAAGTACCCGGCCGTCTACCTCATGGGCGAGCACGCCAAGGGCGAGACCCTGTCCATCGCCTTCGCGGGCGAGGGCCAGCACCAGGACGCCGGCGCCAAGATGGTCCACATGGCCCCGAACACCTCCTCCAACATCGTCTCCAAGTCGGTGGCGCGAGGCGGCGGCCGCACCTCCTACCGCGGTCTCATCGAGATCGGCGAGGGTGCCCCGGGCGCCAAGTCCAACGTGCTCTGCGACGCGCTGCTCGTCGACACCATCTCCCGCTCCGACACGTACCCCTACGTGGACGTGCGCGAGGACGACGTCTCCATGGGCCACGAGGCCACCGTCTCCAAGGTCTCCGAGGACCAGCTCTTCTACCTGATGAGCCGCGGCCTGACCGAGTTCGAGGCCATGGCGATGATCGTCCGCGGCTTCGTCGAGCCCATCGCCAAGGAGCTCCCGATGGAGTACGCCCTGGAGCTCAACCGGCTGATCGAGCTGCAGATGGAAGGCGCGGTCGGCTAAGACCCGCCGCACCAGCAGCGACCGTTTCCACGTACGCAGGAAGAGAGCAACACGACAGCCATGGCTGAGGCTCAGAACATCCCGGCGGGATCCACCACCGCCGGCTCGATCGCGGTGGCCGCCGAGTCCACCGTCGCCACGCGCATGAGCGCGCCCCCGTCCTTCGACGTCGCGGACTTCCCCGTCCCGCACGGCCGCGAGGAGGAGTGGCGGTTCACCCCGCTGGAGCGCCTGCGCGGCCTGCACGACGGCACCGCCGTCGCCTCGGGCGAGGGCGTCAAGGTCGACATCGAGGCCCCCGAGGGCGTCACCGTCGAGACCGTCGGCCGCGACGACGAGCGCCTCGGCAAGGCGGGCAAGCCCGTCGACCGGGTCGCCGCCCAGGCGTACTCCTCGTTCGAGAAGGCCTCGGTCGTCACCGTCGCCAAGGACGCCGTCCTCACCGAGCCGATCCGCATCGCCGTGCACGGCCGGGGCGGCACCGCCTTCGGCCACCAGGTGATCGAGCTCGGCGCCTTCGCCGAGGCCGTCGTGGTCATCGACCACACCGGTGACGCCGTCCTCGCCGCCAACGTCGACTACGTCCTCGGCGACGGCGCCAAGCTCACCGTCGTCTCCGTCCAGGACTGGGACGAGAAGGCCGTCCACGTCGCCCAGCACAACGCGCTCGTCGGCCGCGACGCCTCCTTCAAGTCGGTCGTCGTCACCTTCGGCGGCGACGTCGTCCGCATCCACCCGCGCGTGGCGTACGCGGCCCCCGGCGGCGAGGCCGAGCTCTTCGGCCTGTACTTCACCGACGCGGGCCAGCACCAGGAGCACCGCCTCCTGGTCGACCACAACACCCCGCACTGCAAGTCCAACGTGGCCTACAAGGGCGCGCTGCAGGGCGAGGGCGCGCACGCCGTCTGGATCGGCGACGTGCTCATCCAGGCCGCCGCCGAGGGCACCGACACGTACGAGCTGAACCGGAACCTGGTCCTCACGGACGGCGCCCGGGTCGACTCCGTGCCGAACCTGGAGATCGAGACCGGCGAGATCGCCGGCGCCGGTCACGCCTCCGCCACCGGCCGCTTCGACGACGAGCAGCTCTTCTACCTGATGGCCCGCGGCATCCCGGAGACCGAGGCCCGCCGCCTCGTCGTCCGCGGCTTCTTCGCCGAGCTGGTCCAGCAGATCGGCCTGCCCGACGTCCAGGAGCGCCTGATCGCCAAGATCGAGGCCGAGCTGGAGGCCTCCGTCTGATGGCCTTCGTCCGAGTCTGCGCGCTGAGCGAGCTGGAGACCGACACCCCCAAGCGGGTCGAGGTCGACGGCACGCCGGTGTCGGTCGTGCACACCGAGGGCGAGGTGTTCGCGATCAACGACATCTGCTCGCACGCGAACGTCTCCCTCTCGGAGGGCGAGGTCGAGGACTGCGCCATCGAGTGCTGGCTGCACGGCTCCAGCTTCGACCTGCGCACCGGCAAGCCCTCCGGCCTTCCCGCGACGCGCCCCGTCCCCGTATACCCCGTAAAGATCGAAGGGGACGATGTGCTCGTCTCCGTCACCCAGGAGTCCTGAGTCACCCATGGCTACGCTTGAAATCCACGACCTGCACGTCTCCGTCGAGGCGGAGAACGGCCCCCGCGAGATCCTCAAGGGCGTCGACCTGACCATCAAGCAGGGCGAGACCCACGCCGTCATGGGCCCCAACGGCTCCGGCAAGTCGACCCTGGCGTACTCGCTGGCCGGCCACCCGAAGTACACGGTCACCGGCGGCACCGTCACCCTCGACGGCGAGGACGTCCTGGAGATGTCGGTCGACGAGCGCGCCCGCGCCGGCGTCTTCCTGGCCATGCAGTACCCGGTCGAGGTCCCCGGCGTCTCGGTCTCCAACTTCCTGCGCACCTCCGCCACCGCCGTCCGCGGCGAGGCGCCCAAGCTGCGCACCTGGGTGAAGGAGGTCAAGGAGGCCATGGCGGAGCTCCAGATGGACCCGTCCTTCGCCGAGCGCAACGTCAACGAGGGCTTCTCCGGCGGTGAGAAGAAGCGCCACGAGATCCTCCAGCTGGAGCTCCTCAAGCCGAAGATCGCGATCCTCGACGAGACCGACTCCGGCCTCGACGTCGACGCCCTCCGCATCGTCTCCGAGGGCGTCAACCGCGTCCGCGGGACCGGCGAGGTCGGCACCCTGCTGATCACCCACTACACGCGCATCCTGCGCTACATCAAGCCTGACTTCGTCCACGTGTTCGCGAACGGCCGCATCGCCGAGTCCGGTGGCGCCGAGCTCGCCGACCAGCTGGAGAACGAGGGCTACGACAAGTACGTGAAGGGTGGCGCGTCCGCGTGACTTCTGCCCATCAGGGGCTCTCCGGCCTCCTCGACACCGAGGCGATCCGCAAGGACTTCCCCCTCCTGGATCGCACGGTCCACGACGGCAAGAAGATCGTGTACCTCGACTCCGCGGCGACCTCGCAGAAGCCGCGGCAGGTGCTCGACGCGCTCAACACGTACTACGAGCGCCACAACGCCAATGTCCACCGCGGCGTCTACACGGTCGCCGAGGAGGCGACGGCGCTCTACGAGGGCGCCCGTGACAAGGTCGCGGCCTTCGTCAACGCGCCGAGCCGCGACGAGGTGATCTTCACCAAGAACGCCTCCGAGTCGCTCAACCTCGTGGCCAACATGCTGGGCTGGGCCGACGAGCCCTACCGCGTGGACCACGAGACCGAGATCGCCATCACGGAGATGGAGCACCACTCCAACATCGTGCCGTGGCAGCTGCTCTCGCAGCGCACGGGCGCGAAGCTGAAGTGGTTCGGCCTCACCGACGACGGGCGCCTCGACCTCTCGAACATCGAAGAGGTCATCACCGAGAAGACGAAGATCGTCTCCTTCACCCTGGTCTCGAACCTGCTCGGCACGTTCAACCCGGTCGAGACGATCATCCGCCGCGCCCAGGAGGTCGGTGCGCTCGTCTGCATCGACGCCTCCCAGGCGGCCCCGCACATGGTCCTGGACGTGCAGGCGCTCCAGGCCGACTTCGTGGCCTTCACCGGCCACAAGATGTGCGGTCCGACCGGCATCGGCGTGCTGTGGGGACGGCAGGAGCTCCTGGAGGACCTGCCGCCCTTCCTCGGCGGCGGCGAGATGATCGAGACCGTCTCGATGCACTCCTCGACGTACGCGCCGGCCCCGCACAAGTTCGAGGCGGGCACGCCCCCGATCGCGCAGGCCGTCGGCCTCGGCGCGGCCGTGGACTACCTGTCGGCGATCGGCATGGAGAACATCCAGCGCCACGAGCACGCGATCACCGAGTACGCCGTCCGGCGCCTCCAGGAGGTCCCGGACCTGCGGATCATCGGTCCCACCACGGCCGAGGACCGCGGCGCGGCGATCTCCTTCACGCTCGGCGACATCCACCCGCACGACGTGGGCCAGGTCCTCGACGAGCAGGGCATCGCGGTCCGGGTCGGCCACCACTGCGCGCGGCCGGTCTGCCTCCGCTACGGAATTCCCGCGACCACGCGGGCGTCGTTCTATCTGTACTCCACTCCGGCCGAGGTCGACGCCCTGGTCGAGGGACTGGAGCACGTACGGAACTTCTTCGGCTAGGGGACGCTCGTGAAGCTGGATTCGATGTACCAGGACGTCATCCTGGACCACTACAAGCACCCGCACGGGCGCGGTCTGCGGGACGGCGACGCCGAGGTGCACCACGTCAACCCGACGTGCGGCGACGAGATCACGCTCCGCGTGAAGTACGACGGCTCGCGCGTCGAGGACGTGTCGTACGAGGGACAGGGCTGCTCCATCAGCCAGGCCTCGGCCTCCGTCCTCAACGAGCTGCTCGTCGGCAAGGAGCTGGCCGAGGCGCAGCGGATCCAGGACACCTTCCTGGAGCTGATGCAGTCCAAGGGCCGGATCGAGCCGGACGACGCGATGGAGGAGGTCCTGGAGGACGCGGTCGCGTTCGCCGGGGTCTCCAAGTACCCCGCCCGGGTGAAGTGCGCCCTGCTGAGCTGGATGGCGTGGAAGGACGCGACCGCCCAGGCACTGGGGGGCGACGAGAAGTCCGAGAGGAAGTCGGCATGACCGAGAACGCCGGGGCCACCATGAAGCCGGCCTCCGAAGAAGAAGTCCGCGAGGCGCTGTACGACGTCGTCGACCCCGAGCTGGGCATCGACGTCGTCAACCTGGGCCTGATCTACGGCATCCACATCGACGACTCCAACGTCGCGACGCTGGACATGACCCTGACGTCGGCGGCCTGCCCGCTGACCGACGTGATCGAGGACCAGGCGAAGTCCGCGACGGACGGCATCGTCAGCGAGCTGAAGATCAACTGGGTCTGGATGCCGCCGTGGGGTCCGGAGAAGATCACGGACGACGGGCGCGAGCAGCTGCGCGCGCTCGGCTTCAACGTCTGAGCGGGCTCTTCGCGCGAACGGCCGTGCTCCCCCGACAGGATGGGGAGCATGGCCGTTCGCATGTACCACCTCGCCGTCGACGCGCACGACATCTCCGCCCAGGCCCGCTTCTGGGCCGGGGTCCTGGACTGGAAGGTCCTCTACGAGGACGCGCACGAGGTCGTGATCGGGGCCGACGAGCACGCCCTGCCCGGGATGTGCTTCCTGCCCGTGCCCGAGTCCAAGACGGTCAAGAACCGGCTGCACATCGACCTGACGCCCGACGACCGGGACGCCGAGGTGGAGCGGATCCTCGCCCTCGGGGCCACCCGGATCGACGTCGGGCAGGGCGAGGACGCGACCTGGACGACCCTCGCCGACCCCGAGGGCAACGAGTTCTGCGTGCTGCGGCCGAAGCGGTCGCTCACGGACTGAGCGGACCGGGTTCCGCCGGCGTGCAGTTCCTGTCGGGTCGTCAGGAGCCGTACGCCCGTGCCTCCGCCGTCAGGGCGAGCGCCGGCGCCAGGTTCTCCCGGCGGATGCGCTGGTCGACGTAGAGCAGTCCGGACACCAGCGGCGGGAAGAGCGCGGCGAACACCTGGGCGATCAGCGATCCGACGATCATGACGATCAGCATCGGCGCGACCAGGGCGAGGACCTCCCCGGCCGACTCCGGCGCCGGGCCGTCGTGGAGGGACAGGGGCGCGGCCGCCAGCACGCCGAGCACCTGCTGGAACACCAGGCTGACGACGCTCGTGAGCACGAAGGCCACCAGCAGACCGCCGAAGGTCCGCCACCAGGCGCCGGTCACCAGGTGCCAGGAGCGCCGCAGGGAGGCCATGGGGCCCTGGCGCTCCATCACCGTCACCGTCGGGGCGAAGGCGAGCTTCACCCAGAACCAGGTGCCGAGCGGGAGGAGGATCAGGACGAGGAGCGGAAACAGCAGCAGCGTCGCGGCCGGGCCCGCGTCGTTGGCGATCAGCAGGGTCATCAGGGCGGCGAACACGCCGATGACGAGCAGGAACGGCACCAGCACGATCAGCGTGGTCAGCAGGAGCGTGCCGAGGACCGCGGGCGTCCGCGCCCACGCGCGCCCCCACACGGTCCCGAACGTGAGCCGACCGCCCACGACCGCCTCCTGGATGACGACGGGCACCGCCGCCGACACCACGGCGGTCGCGACCAGCATCCCGAGCACCGCGACCAGCCAGGCGCAGCCGAAGGCGACCATCACCGGGACGAGGTCGTCCGGCGACGCCTCCTGGCCCTCCCGCAGGTCGAACACGCGCGGCACGTGGTCCGCGACGAACAGGTAGCCGACGCCGAACACCGCGCCCACCAGCAGGAGGGCGAAGCCGTAGGCGGCGCCCGTGACGCCCACGAGCTGCTTCCAGTGGCGTCCGAGGGTGGCGAAGGCGGCCGTCAGGACCTCGCTGAGGGCGAGCGGCCGCAGGGGTATCACGCCGGGCTTCGGCGGTGGGGGCGGGGGAGTGTGGCCGTAGCCGTAGGGCCCCGTGGGATAGGTCATGGGCGACACCGTATCGGTCGGCATCCCGAACACCCGTACGGAACGGTACGTGCGTCCGTACGCATCGATGTGTACGGACGTACGCAACGATGTGTACGCTCGTACGCATGGGTTACGGACTGCTGGCGGGCGCCATAGCGGCGGAGATCCTCGCCACCACCTCGATGAAGTACAGCGACGGCTTCAGCAGGCTCTGGCCCTCGCTCGTCACCGGCGTCGGCTACCTGGTCGCCTTCGCGCTCCTGGCGCAGGCGCTCAAGACGCTCCAGGTCGGCACCGCGTACGCCATCTGGTCCGGCGTCGGCACCACCGCCATCGCCGCCATCGGCGTCCTCTTCCTCGGCGAGGCCCTCAGCCTCGCCAAGGTCGCCGGGATCCTCCTCATCGTCGCCGGGGTCGCCGTCCTCAACCTCGGCGGCGCCCACTGATGGCCCGCCCCCGCCGCCACGACCCCGACCGCCGCGACCGCCTCGTGGACGCGGCCCTCCGGGTCGTCGGACGCTCCGGCATCGCCGGGCTGAGCCACCGCGCGGTGGCCGCCGAGGCGGACGTGCCGCTGGGCTCCACCACGTACCACTTCGCCTCCCTCGACGAACTCCTCGTCGCGGCGCTCCGCAGGGCCAACGAGAACTTCGGGTGCCGACTCCGCGAGCGGTCCGCCCTCCTGGGCCCGGACGCCGACCTCGCCGCCGTCCTCGCCCGCTTCCTGGGGGAGTGGCTGGGCGGCGAACGCACCGGCGTGGAGCTGGAGTACGAGCTCTACCTCGCCGCCCTGCGCCGCCCCGCCCTGCGCCCGGTCGCCGCCGAGTGGACCGAGGCCGCCACCGCCGCCCTGGCCCACCGCACCGACCCCGCCACCGCCCGCGCCCTGGTCGCCCTCGTGGACGGCGTCTGCCTCCAGGTCCTGCTCACCGACGGGGAGTACGACGAGGAGTACGCGCGCGCGATGCTGGGCCGCGTCCTGCGCCCCGGCGCCCCGGACGAAGCACCGAAACCCCCTCGTCACGGCTCGTCCGAACCGACGGCGCGCCCGACCGACACCTGAGACCGGTTGGCCCGGGCGGGGGCCCGCCGGTTAGGTTTTCCGTCATGACCACTGCTCCTCGCACCACCGGCGCCGTCGCCGCCGGCCTCGCCACCATCGCCGGCGACGGCACCGTCCTCGACACCTGGTTCCCCGCCCCCGAGCTGACCGACGCGCCCGGCCCCGCCGGCACCGAGCGGCTCGACCCCGACGCGGCCGTCAACGCCCTCGGCGAGGGCGCCGCCAAGGCCCTCGGCGTGGACGCCCGCCGGGGCGTCGAGGTGGTCGCCGTCCGCACCGTCGTCGCCTCGCTGGACGAGAAGCCGCTCGACGCCCACGACGCGTACCTGCGTCTGCACCTGCTCAGCCACCGCCTGGTCAAGCCGCACGGCCAGAGCCTGGACGGCCTCTTCGGCCTCCTCGCCAACGTCGCCTGGACCTCGCTCGGCCCGGTCGCCGTCGAGGACGTCGAGAAGGTCCGGCTCAACGCGCGCGCCGAGGGCCTGCACCTCCAGGTGACCTCGATCGACAAGTTCCCCCGCATGACCGACTACGTCGCGCCCGCCGGGGTCCGGATCGCCGACGCCGACCGCGTCCGCCTCGGCGCCCACCTCGCCGCCGGCACCACCGTCATGCACGAGGGATTCGTCAACTTCAACGCCGGCACCCTCGGCACCTCCATGGTCGAGGGCCGCATCTCCGCCGGCGTCGTCGTCGGCGACGGCTCCGACATCGGCGGCGGCGCCTCCACCATGGGCACCCTCTCCGGCGGCGGCAACGTCGTCATCTCCATCGGTGAGCGCTGCCTGATCGGCGCCGAGGCGGGCGTCGGCATCGCCCTCGGCGACGAGTGCGTCGTCGAGGCCGGCCTGTACGTCACGGCCGGCACCCGGGTCACGATGCCCGACGGCGAGATCGTCAAGGCCCGCGACCTCTCCGGCGCCTCGAACATCCTCTTCCGCCGCAACTCGGTCACCGGCGCCGTCGAGGCCCGCCCGAACAACGCGGTCTGGGGCGGCCTCAACGAGATCCTGCACAGCCACAACTGAGGCCCCGTGAGCGAGCGGCCGCCCTCGTCCGTCCGTCGTCAGATGGCCGGCAGGGCGGTCAGCCGCTTTCCGCGGAGGGCCACGAGGCGCTTGCCCGAGGCCGCCACGTACCACTTGTCGAGCGCGCCCGTGCCGTCGTCGTACGTCCGGCGCAGCCTGCCGTCCCGGGCGTCGAAGGCGAGGATCCCGCCCTCGGGGTCGAGCTCCGTCGCCGCGTGGAGGTTCCCGCCGGCCCCGACGAACTGCCAGGGGTGCGCGACCTCCAGGAGCTCCTCGTCGCGCCGGCGCTCCCTGCCGGTCGACGGGTCCACCGCCCGCAGGACGCGGGCCGGGTCGGAGACGTGGAGCACCCCGTCCAGGACGGCCGGGCCGTGGAAGCGTACGTACGACTCGTCGCCGGCCGGCGACCAGCGCTCCGCGCCGTCGGCCAGGGCGAAGGCGCGCAGCCGCCCGCCGTCGGCGACGACCACCAGGTCCCCGTGGACGGCGATCCGCTCGCCGTTGGAGCGGCCGATCTTCTTCGTCCACACCTGCCGGCCCGTGGCGGTGTCGCGGACCGTCACGTTCTCCCGGAAGTCCGTGTGGACGAGGCGGCGGCCGGAGACGGCGGCGGTGATGCCGAACTCCTGGGTGCCCCGGTCGCGCCGCTCCTGCCGGACCACCTTGCCGGAGGAGATGTCGAGGGCCGCGATCACGTCGTCCTCGACGCCGTGATCCGCCTCCAGGATGCCGGCGAGGACGTAGACCCGCCGCTCGTCGACGGCGATCGTGCGGGGCTGCGCGTACTTCTTCCCGCCGAGCCCGCTGCGCCAGGTCTCCTCGCCGGTGGCCGGGTCGAGGCCGACCACGTCCCCGTCGTACCGGACACTGGCCAGGTACAGCGCGCCGCCGGCGACCAGCAGCTTCGCGCCCGGCACGGCGGCCTTCTCGCGGGACCGGAGCCGCTTGCCGGTGGTGAGGGAGCGGCCCGTCAGCGGATCGCCGGAGACCATGACCACGTCCCCGGAGACGGCCGGCGCGTCCATCGCGCCGAGCGCCCCGAGCGCGGCGCCGTCCTGCCACAGCGGGCGCGGGGCGGTGCCGGGCGGCGGGGTGGTGAAGGCGTCCCCGGAGCGCCCTCGCCGGCCGACGGGTCCTTCCCGTTCCCGCCGGGCGCGGTGGCGTCGGCGGCGGGCTCCTCCGCCGGGCCGCAGCCCCACGCGCCCGCGCCGAGCACCGCCAGGCCGAGACCGGTCCCCGCCAGCCGGACCAGGTGCCCGCGGGGCGGCCCGCGCTCCCCGGCCGTCGTCCCGGCCGCGCCCCCCACGTATCGGCATGCGTCCGCTCCCCTTCCCCGCTCTGTCGCTCCAGGGCCCTCCGTCGTCCCACGGCCGGGTGACCGTCCGGCGCCCGGAGCGGGCCCGGGCTGACCGGGGGACCAGGCGCCGCCCCGGGGCGGTACGCGACGGGGACGGGGCCGTGGAACTCCGGACACCGCCGTGAAGTCCCCGTCACACGGCAACACCCGCGTGACGGGGGCGGCAACCGATTCGGTGACGCTGCGTTATCAGGGCGGGGCGCAGGGCCCCTTACGCAGACGAGGCGAGGAGTCGACATGAGGACGAGGGCCATGGCCACCGGGGTGTTCGCGGCGACGGCGGTCCTGCTGACCGCCGGGTCGGCGGCGGCGGACGAGACGCACCTCCACTCGCACAACGGTCCGCACGTCTCGCTCGTCTCCACGGGCCAGATCGACGACCCCCTGGAGGACGTCCTGGAGCACGCGGCGATCCTCGGGAGGACCTACAGCGCCGACTCCGCCTGAGCCGGTCGCAGCAGCTCCTCGTGGAGCGCGCGCAGCCCGTCGGCCGTCTCCCGGTCGGCGGGCAGCAGCGGCTCCCGGAGCGGGCCGCCGAGGAGGGCCTTCGCGGTCACCGTGCCCGGCAGGCCCGAGGCCGTCATCCGCTCGACGAGCGGCAGCAGCCGGGCGTTGAGCCGGGCCGCCCCGGCGGTGTCGCCCGCGTCGAAGGCGTCGAGCACCGCCCGCAGCTGACGGGGCGCCACGTTCGCCACCGTACTGACGTAGCCGGCGCCGCCCACCGCGTACAGCGGCAGGTTCAGCTCCTCGGAGCCCGAGTAGTACGCGAGGCCGGTCTCCGCGATCAGCCGGGCCGAGCCCAGCAGGTCGTACGCGCAGTCCTTCACCGCCGTGATCCGCGGGTGCGCGGCGAGCCGCCGCATCGTCGCGGGCTCGACGCGGGTCCCGGTGCGGCCGGGGATGTCGTAGACCATCACCGGCAGACCGGTCGCGTCCGCCACCTTCAGGAAGTGCGCCTCGACGGCCTCCTGCGGAGGGCGGCTGTAGTACGGGGTGACGACGAGCAGCCCGTCCGCGCCCGCCTCCTCGGCCGCGCGGGCCAGCCCGGCGGTGTGCGCGGTGTCGGCGGTGCCGACGCCCGCGAGGACCGAGGGGCCGGGGCCGACGGCCTCCCGGACGGCGCGGACGAGCGCGGTCTTCTCGGCGTCGGTGGTGGTCGGGGACTCGCCGGTGGTCCCGTTGAGGACGAGGCCGTCGCAGCCCTCCGTCACGAGCCGGACGGCGAGGGCGCCCGCCGCGTCGAGGTCGAGCGCGCCGCCGGGCGCGAACGGGGTGATCATCGCGCAGAGCGCGCGGCCGAAAGGCGGTGCGGTGGTCATGCCGGAAGTCTGGGCGGGGTGGACGCTGAAGGTCCACTTAGATCTTCTTGGGCGGAAAGGTAAGGGCTGCTGAAGGGTGGGGTTCCGCACCCCCGCGCCGGGGTGCGGCGCGGGGGTGCGGCTCGGGGTGCGGGAGACGCTTACGGGCGGAAGCGCAGGACCTGCGGGTCGTGGTCGCTGTCCTGGTCGGCGAACTCCGCGTTGATGTGGACGCTGTCGTACGCGAAGCGGCGGATTCCCGGGCTGGTCAGGATCTGGTCGAGGACCTGGCTGTTGCCCTGGTAGACGTACGAGTAGCGCTCGCCGCGCGGCAGCGACTTCACCGCCGGGTACAGCGCGCCGCCGTCCGTCAGCGCCTTCGTGGTGCCGGAGAACTCGAAGTCGTTGATGTCGCCGACCACCAGCACGTCGGCCTGCTTCTCGACCGCGAGGAGCTGCTTCACGAAGCCGTTGACGGCCTGGGCCTGGAGCAGGCGCTTCGCCTCGGAGGAACGGTTCGGCGGCTGGTGGTGGGAGACGATCGACTCGTCCCCGCCCTTCGAGCCGAAGTGGTTGGCGATCACGAAGACCGTACGGCCCCGGAAGACGAACTCGCCCGCGAGCGGCTTGCGGCTGTCCGCCCAGGCCGCGTTCGCCGGGTCGATCCGGCCGGGGGAGACGGTCAGCGCCGCGTGCCCCTTGCGGCCGGTGACGCCGGTCGCGGTGGTGGCGTCGCCGCCCGGGCGGTCCGTGAAGGAGACCCGCGCGGGGTTGAAGAGGAAGACCTGACGGATGTTGCCGCCGGGCTCGCCGCCGTCCTTGTTGTTCTCCGGGTCGACCGAGCGCCACTCGTACGCCGGGCCGCCGGCCGCCACGATCGCGTCGGTGAACTTCTTCACCGTCTGACCCGCGCCCACCGTGCCGTCGTTCTTGGCGCCGTTGTCGTCCTGGATCTCCTCCAGGGCGACGACGTCCGGCGAAGCGAGGTTCTCCACGACCGCCTTCGCGAGCGCGTCGAACTTCTCCTGCGGGTCGGTCGGGTCGAGGTTCTCGACGTTGTACGTCGCCACGGCCAGCTCGTTCCGGTGCTGCCGGTCCGTGGTCTCGCGCTCCAGGCCCCGGTCCACGACCGTGCCGAGGGTGCGGGCGGTCAGGGTGTAGCCGCCGTACTGGTTGAAGTCGAGCGGGCCCTCGGTGACGCCGGAGAGCACGTCGCCCACGTTCGCCTTCGGGAACGGCTGCTGGGCGATCGGGACGAGGGACTGGACCTGGAGGCGGCCGGTGTTCTGGTCCTCGTACGAGCCGTAGACCGTGCCGCCGCGCCGGTTGGCGTTCTCCCACGGCTTCACCGTGACCCACAGCTCGGAGTACGGGTCGGTGGCGCCGACCACCCGCGAGGAGCCGATCCGGACGTTGGTGCCCTCCAGGGACTCGTAGTAGTCCAGGGCGTACGTGCGGGGCTTCAGGGTCAGGCCGTTGATCGAGCCGCCCGCGGCCGGGTCGCCCGCCGGGGCGTACGCGCCGGGCACGGACCAGGACGAGATCGTCACCGGTGCCGGCACCGGGTTGCCCTGCGAGAGGACGGTGACGACGGGCTTGGAGAGCTGCGTCAGGGACTGGTTGCCGGAGGCCGGGCCGCCGGGGACGTACTCGGTGACCGTGCCGTTCACGCTCACCGCGTCGCCGACGGCGACGGTCGGGACGGCGCTGGTGAAGACGAACAGGCCCTCGCTGGTGGCCGGGTTCGCGTCGGGGGTGGGGTCCTGGATCCAGAAGCCGCGCGAGCCGTAGGCGCGGACGCCGGTCACGATGCCCGTGACACCGGTGACCTGCTGCCCGACCAGGGGCGAGACGCGGGTCGTGCCCTGGATGTCGTGGATGCGGACACCGGCCCCGTCCTCGGCGGACGCGCTCGCCGAACCGACGAGCAGCCCGGCGGCCAGGGCGGCGGACACGACGGCGGCGACCGCCGCGGATCTCGGTATGGAGGAAGACATCAGGGACTCCGAGGGTGCTTGGAGGAACGGCAGATGGATCTACGCGCGTCAATCTCTTGGCAGGGCACCCCACTTGTCAAGGGTCGACGGGTGTACGAAGGCTGACGGAATCGTGAACCGGCGGACACCCTCCCGGATGCGTCTACGCTGGGACGGTTCTCCGGGGCGGCCCTTCGCGACCGCTCTCCGGGCCCCTTCCATCCGCTCGCCCCCCGTACGCGCCGAGGAGACCCCACCAGATGTCAGCGGACCACCCCACCCTTCCCCCCGTTCGGCTGCGTGCGGACGCGGAGCTGGCGCGGGACGCCCTGGCCGCCCCCCTCCTCGCCGACGCGGCGCGGCTCGCCCGCTGGGCGGGGCCGGACACCCGGGTCGACGCGGGCGGCGAACTCGTCGACGAGCAGCTTCCGGCGGCGGCCGGGGCCCTGGGCCTCCCCGCCGACGAGGAGGGCGAGCTGCGGGCGGGCGACGCCTGGCGGCTCGCGGTCGACACCGGCCTCGTGGAGGTCGAGGACGGCGAGGCGGCCGACGGGGACGGGGAGGACGTCCCCGGACGGGCCGCGCCCGGCGAGAACCTGGCGCTCCTCACCGGCGGTTCGCCCCGGGACGTCCTCGCGCTCTGGCTGGACGGCTTCGACACCGTCTTCGCGGACGCCGTCGCCCCCGTCCTCGACGACCTCGACCGGCTCCTCGACGAGGACGGCGAGATCGACGTCGACGCCCTCGACTGGGACCCCGAGGCCGAGGCCGAGTTCCTGGAGGGCGTGCTCGGCAACCTCTACCTGCTGACCGTCAGCGAGGGCGGGGCCGGCGAGGGCTCGGTGCCGCTGCCCGCGCTCGCCGCGTCGATGGTCGTCCCCGACGACATGGGCGAGCCCACCGACGACGTCCTGGAGCAGGTCTCCGACGCGATGATGCGGCTGGACGAGCAGTTCCGGCTCCTGGAGCCGATCGGGCTCGTGGAGTACCAGCCCCTGGACGAGGCCCTGATGGTCGAGGAGGGCGAGGAGCCCGCCGTCTCCGTGGACGACGAGGACGTCACCCGCTACGGCATGGTCCGGCTCACGCCCCTCGGCCTCTACGGCGTCCGGGCCCGGATGCTGGAGGCCGGTGTCGCCGCGCCCGCCGTCGGCGACCTGGCGGACAAGGGCGCCGACGCCCTCCTCGACGGGATCGCCGGCTACCCGGAGGCCGCGGCCCGGGAGGAGACCGTCGCCTGGCTGGCCGGCCGCGACGCCCTCGGCGCGGCCCGCGAGCTGCTGCACGCCGCCCGCGGCTCCGACCCGGGCTCCCCGCTCCGCCGCCTGCACTGCCAGCAGACGCTCTCCCTGGTGGGCCCGGAGGCGGAGCCCGCCGTGCGGGAGGTCCTGGACGACGCGGAGCTCGGCGGCCTGGCCCGGGTCTGGCTCGCGGAGCGGGGCGCGGCGGACGTGCCCGCGCCGCCGGAGTCGATGATCTTCTGGCTGGCGATCGACACGATCGCGGCCCAGCTCGACGCGGAGGGCGACCTGGAGGAGCTGCAGGAGCTGATCGAGGGCCTCACCGGACGCCACGGCGGCTTCTTCGAGGCGGCCTGGCGGGTGGAGCACCCGGCGACGGCGGAGGTCCTGGAGGCGATGGGGCGGCTGCACCGGGACAAGGGCGTGGCGAAGGAGGCCCGCAAGGCCGCCTTCAAGGCCCGGTCGCGGGCCGGGTCCTGACGCGTACGGCTCCTGACGCGTACGGCTCCTGACGCGTACGGCTTCTGATGCGTACGAGGCCTGACGTGTACGGGTCCTGACGCGTACGAGGCCTGACGCGTACGGCTTCCGACGCGTACGGCTTCTGACACGCACAGGTCCTGACGCGTACGGCGTCCGGCGGTCCAGGGCGCCCGGCGGTGTTCCGGTGGTGTTCAGGCGGTGTTCGCGGAGGCGCGGGAGGGTGGCCCGCGACATCCGGCCACCGCAGGGAGACCCCGCCACCATGCCGCTCAACCGCAGAGAGTTCACGAAGCAGTCCGCCGTCGCCGGTGCGGGGCTCGCCCTCACCGGCGTCGTCGGGGCTCTCGCCACCGCCCCCGAGGCGCTCGCGTCCGACGAGCCCCAGGCGTACGGGGGTGGGCACGGACATGACCACGGACACGGACACGGGCACGGGCTCGGGTACGGGCCCCTGGTCGCCGATCCGGAGGGGATGCTCGCCCTGCCCGCCGGGTTCTCCTACCGCGTCGTCACCCACAGCGGCGTGACCCGCCTGGAGTCCGGCGAGTTCACCCCCTCCAACCACGACGGCACCGCCGCCTTCGCGGGCCCGCGCGGCACCACGTACCTGGTCAACAACCACGAGCTCAAGGGCCCCCGCTCCCAGTGGGACCACCCCGTCCCGCTCACCGAGGGCCTCGTCTACGACCCGGCCGCCGCCGGCGGCTGCACCGTCGTCGAGGTGCACCGCGACGGGACGGTCGCCGAATGGGTGGGCATCGCCGGGACCTCCACCAACTGCGCGGGCGGTCGCACCGACTGGGGCACCTGGCTGACCGGCGAGGAGAACGCCGACCGTGCCGGGGTCAACGGCATGACCAAGGACCACGGCTACGTCTTCGAGGTCGACCCGCGCGACCACCGCGCCAACCGCGACCCGAAGCCGGTCAAGGCCTTCGGCCGCTACGAGCACGAGGCCGTCGTCATCGACCCCGAGCGCGGCCACGCCTACCTCACCGAGGACGCGTCAGGACCCAACGGGCTGCTCTTCCGCTGGGTGCCGCCGAAGGGCTTCCGGCACGGGCGCGGGAGGCTCCGTACCCTCGCCGACGACGCCGGTGTGCTCCAGGCCTTCAAGTGCGTCGACTCCGGGGGCCGCTTCGTGGACGACCTCTCCCGCGCCACCCGGATCGGCACCGTCTACGGCGTGGACTGGGTCGACGTCCCCGACCGCGACGCCCGCACCACCCCCGTCCGCAAGCAGTTCGCGGCCGGGCAGGTCACCCGCGCCCGCAAGCTGGAGGGCATGTGGTGGGCGGACGGCGGCGCCTACGTCGTCTCCTCCTACGCGCGCGCCGAGAGCCCCGGCGCCGCGCACGACGGCCAGGTCTGGTTCTACGACCCGAAGCGCCGCACCCTCACCCTCAAGGTGCTGCTCGGCGTGAACGCGAACCCCGACGAGGACGGCGCCTACGACGGCCCCGACAACATCACCGTCTCCCCGTACGGCGGGCTCGTCATCGCCGAGGACGGCGAGGGGGTCCAGCACCTCTTCGGCGCCACCGACTCCGGCCGCACGTACCCGATCGCCCGCAACGACCTCAACGACAGCGAGTTCACCGGCGTCGTCTTCTCGCCCGACGGCGACACGCTGTTCGCCAACATCCAGGACCCCGGGATCATGGTCGCGATCACCGGTCCCTGGCGCCGCCAGCCCCGCCGCTGAGCACCGACCCGCCGGAGGGGGCTCCCGGGAGCCCCCTCCGGTCGTTCAGAGCGCCTGGGCGGCCGGCTTCACCATGCCCCGGACGGTCCGCGACTTCACGAACTCGCCCATCGCCGTCATCTCCCACTCGCCGGAGAACTGCCGGATCAGCTTCGCCATCATCACGCCGGTCTGCGGCTCGGCGGTGGTCAGGTCGAAGCGGACCAGCTCCTCGCCCGTCGCCGCGTCGAGCAGCCGGCAGTAGGCCTTGGCGACCTCGGTGAACTTCTGGCCGGAGAAGGAGTTGACCGTGAAGACGAGGCCGGAGACCTCGGCGGGCAGCCGGCCCAGGTCGACGGTGATGACCTCGTCGTCGCCCGCGCCCTCGCCGGTCAGGTTGTCGCCGGAGTGCCTGACCGAGCCGTTGAGGATGGTCAGCTTCCCGAAGTAGCAGCTGTCCAGGTGGTTGCGCTGGGGTCCGTACGCGATGACGGACGCGTCCAGGTCGATGTCCTTGCCCCGGTAGGCGGGCTCCCAGCCGAGGCCCATCTTGACCTGGGAGAGCAGCGGACGGCCGCCCTTGACCAGGGACACCGTCTGGTTCTTCTGGAGGCTGACCCGGCCCTTGTCGAGGTTGATCTTGCCGGCACCGGGAGCGGGGGCGGCCGGGGCCGGGGGCGCGACCCGGGGGTCCACCGGGGCGACGGGCGGCGCGGGCGGGGCCGGGGGAGCGGGGGGCGCGGCCTGTGCGGCGGGGGCCGGCGGCGCGGTCTGTGCGGCGGGGGCCGGGGGAGCGGCGGGCTCCTCGTCCACCGAGACGCCGAAGTCGGTCGCGATGCCGGCGAGGCCGTTGGCGTAGCCCTGCCCCACGGCGCGGGCCTTCCACGCGCCGTTGCGCAGGTAGATCTCGACGACCACGAGCGCCGTCTCCGTGGTGAGGCTCGGCGGCGTGAAGGTCGCGAGGGGGCTGCCGTCGTCCGCGTTGCGGATCGTCGCCGTGGGCTCGATGCCCTGGAAGGTCTGGCCCGCGGCGTCCGGGCTCGCCGTGACGACGATCCTCTCGACGCCGGCCGGCAGGGCGCCGGTGTCGACCAGGATCGCGTCGGGCGCGGTCCCGCCGCCGGAGCGGTAGGTGACACCGGGCCCGGCCGGCTGGTTGTAGAAGATGAAGTCGTCGTCCGAGCGCACCTTGCCGTTGGCGCCGAGCAGCAGGCCCGAGACGTCGAGCCGCACCGGGGCGGCGACGTCCACCGCCACGCGCGTGGCGGTGAGAGGGATGTTCGAGCCGGGGGTCATAGCGGTCATGCCAGGGCTAACGATCCGGCCCCCTTTGCCGTTCCCTTACCTTCGCCCGGTTCGGCCACCCTGGTTACGAGGGTGGTTCCTGGCCTGCCGTTCGTTGCCGAAGCGGTACGCGCCCGTCCAGCGGGCCATGACCAGCTGGGCGTCGCCCGACTCCACCTCCGCCAGGAACTTCCCGGCGCGCCCGCCGCGCAGCACGCCCGCGGCGCGGCCCTGGTGGGTGAGGACGACGGAGCCGTCGCCCCGCTGCTCGTACGTGAATCCATGGGGTCGTGGCATGACGGGCATCCTGCCGTTCCCGGTCAGATCCGTCATATGAATATTCTTTCGACCCATGGGTGCGGTGGGGGCCGGGGGGACGGTGGCGGGCGCGGTGGGACGGGCGAGGCCGGCGGGCGGGGGCTCGTTCCGGACGGGGGACGTGGACGAGGCGCGCGAAGAGCTGGACGCGCGGTACTACACGAGCCGCATGGAGCTGGTCGAACACCGGTCGCGGACCTTCGCGGCCCGGTTCGACACCGTCGTCTTCGGGCCGCTGGTCATCGGCGACCTCAGCTGCGGGGCCGACGTCCGGATGAGCTTCGGGGAGCTGGGCGCCTACCACCTGAACGCCCCGCTGAGCGGCACGATGGAGCTGCGGCAGGGCGGCGGCCCGCCGCTCGTCGCGACGCCCGCCGAGGGGCTGCTGCTCGACCCGGCGGGGGACACCTTCCTGGACCGCTGGAGCGGCGACTGCCGGACCCTGGCGGTGAAGATCGGGGCGGCCGCGCTGCGCGAGCGGCTCGAACAGCTGACGGGCCGGCCGCCGCGCGGCCCGCTCGCCTTCGCGCCCCGCCTGGACATCACGCGCGGCCCCGGCCTGAGCTGGGTGCGCCTCGCCCGCCGGGTCGCGCACGAGGCGCTGGCGGGGGAGGGCCTCGTCCGGCACGAACTGGTGGCCGGGCCCCTCCAGGAGGCCCTGCTCAACGGGCTGCTCCTGGCCGCCGAGCACCCCTGGCGCGAGGCGCTCGACCATCCGGGGGAGGCCAGGCGCCCGGCCCCGGTCAAACGGGTGATGGACGCGGTGCGGGAGCGCCCCGAGCACCCGTTCACCACGACCGAGCTCGCCGCCCTGGCCCGGGTGAGCGTGCGCCGCCTCCAGGAGTCCTTCCGGGAGTACGTGGGGGTGTCCCCGATGGCGTACGTACGGGAGGTCCGCCTCGATCGGGTCCGCGAGGAGCTGCGGGCGGCCGCGCCGGACGAGGTGAGCGTGAGCGAGGTCGCCTGGCGCTGGGGCTTCGGCCACCAGGGCCGCTTCGCGGCGCGCTACCGCGAGAAGTACGGCGAGTCGCCGTCCCGGACGCTGCGGACGGGGGGCTGACGGCGGACGGGCGCTCGGAGGGGCGCACCCTCCGGCCGGGCCGTGCTTCCGTTGCCCCGGTCCGTCGCGCATTCCGGACAGGCTCCGCGTTCCGCGGCTCGCGACGATCTTCGGCCGGGCCTACGGTGAGCGGGTCCGTTCCGCCCACGCGGACGGTCACCCGGACCCGGCCGGCTCCCCCGTATCAGTCCGGCCGGGTCCTGTGTGCCCCCGCGCGGTGTCGCGGTGTCTGCGCGTCGTGATTCCGCGCCGCGACTCCGCGTCGTGATTCCGTGCCGTGGTTCCGCGTCGTGATTCCGTGCCGTGATTCCGTGCCGCGACTCCGGCTCAGACCAGGCCGCCGTTGGCCGTCAGCGACTGCCCGTTGACCCACTGGCCCTCGGGCGAGCAGAGGAAGCCCACCAGGTGCGCCGCGTCCCGCGGGGTGCCGAGGCGGCCGAGCGGGGTCCGCCGGACGATCTCCTCCCGCAGCCCCTCCGTCATCCAGCCGGTGTCCACCGGGCCCGGGTTGACGACGTTCGCGGTGACCCCGAGGTGCGCGAACTCGTGGGCGGCCGCCAGGGTGATGCGGTCCAGGGCGCCCTTGCTCGCCCCGTACGGAAGGCTCCCCACGGTGTGGTCGCTGGTGAGGGCGACGACGCGGCCGGCCCCGTGGGCTCCGGTGAAGCGCCGCCCGTACTCCCGTACCAGCAGCCAGGACGCGCGCGCGTTGACCGCGAAGTGGCGGTCGAAACTCTCGACCGTGGTGTCGAGGAGACCGGAGTCGACCGACTCGCAGTGGCACAGGACGAGGGCCGTGACCGGACGGCCGAAGCGCCGCTCGGCCGCGTCGAAGACGAGCGCGGGGGCCCCGGGGTCGGCGAGGTCCGCCTCGACCGCCTCGGCGGTCGCGCCCCGGCCGGCGAGGTCGTGGAGGATCGCCTCGGTCGCGCCCCGCTCGACGCCCCACTCCATGCGCAGGTCGTAGGGGGTCCAGTGGGTGAGGACGAGGTCCCAGCCCGAGTCCGCGAGGCGCCGGGCGACTGCCGCGCCGATGCCGACGGTACGGCCGACCCCGGTCACGAGGGCGAGAGGACGGGTCATGCGACGGCTCTCCGTTCGGTCGGTGCGGGACGGACGCGGAGCGGGTCCTTCACCGGGCCGCCCGCGTGCGCGGCCTCCGCGGCCGGGGCCGCGCCGGAGAACCGCCCGACGGCCGGTCGAAGGAGTGCGCGGAAGCGCTCCCCCGCCGAAGGGCCCGGCCCCGCCCCGGCCTCACCAGGCCAGGTCCTCCAGCGCGTCCAGGTCCGGCATCGCCGCCTCCGCCGGTTCCGGGCCATCCGCGCCCGCTCGCAGTTCGGCCCAGATCGTCTTGCCGCGCCGACCGTACCGCGTGCCCCAGCGCTCCGCGTACTGCGCGACCAGGTAGAGCCCGCGTCCGCCCTCGTCCGTCGCCGCCGCGTGCCGCAGGTGGGGCGAGGTGCTGCTGCCGTCCGAGACCTCGCAGATCAGCGTCCGGTCGTGGAGCAGCCGCACGCGCACCGGGTCCGCCCCGTACCGCACCGCGTTCGTGATCAGCTCGCTGAGGATCAGCTCCGCCGAGAACGCGAGCCCGTCGAGTCCCCACTCCGACAGCTTCGCCGCCGCCGCGTTCCGCACCGGCGACACCGCCGACGGGTCCCGCGCCACCTCCCACTCGGCGATCCGCTCCCGGTCGAGCAGCCGGGTCCGCGCCACGAGCAGCGCGATGTCGTCGCGCGGGGAGGGCGGGAGGAGCGTCGTGAAGACGTCCGCGCAGGTCTGCTCCGGGCTGCGGTCCGGGCGGGTGAGCGTGGACCGCAGCAGCCCGAGCCCCGCGTCGAAGTCCCGCCCGTGGTCCTCCAGGAGGCCGTCGGTGAAGAGCACCAGCTTGCTGCCCTCCGGCAGCCGCAGCTCCGTCGACGCGAACGCCGCCTCGCCCAGGCCGAGCCCGAGCGGCAGCCCCGGCGACAGCTCGGGGAACTCCACCCGCCCGTCGGGGGAGACGAGCGCGGGCCCGGGATGGCCCGCGCTCGCCACCGTGCAGAGCCCGGACGCCGGATCGTAGATCGCGTACAGGCAGGTCGCCCCGGTGATCCCCTCGTCGCGCCGCCGCCCCTCCCCGTCCGTGCCCTCCGACTCCCGGGGGTCGATCCGGCCCGTCAGCTCGTCGAGGTGGCCCAGGAGCTCGTCCGGCGGCACGTCCAGGGTCGAGAAGTTGTGCACCGCCGTCCGCAGCCGCCCCATCGCCGCCGCCGCGTGCAGCCCGTGCCCCACCACGTCCCCCACCACCAGCGCCACCCGCGCCCCCGGCAGCGGGATCACGTCGAACCAGTCGCCGCCCACCCCGGCCTGCGCCGGGAGGTAGCGGTACGCGACCTCCACCGCGCTCTGCTCCGGCAGCACCCGGGGCAGCAGGCTCCGCTGGAGCGACACCGCCATCGCGTGCTCCCGGGTGAACCGGCGCGCGTTGTCGATCGCGACCGCCGCCCGCGCCGCCAGCTCCTCCGCGAACGACAGGTCCTCCTCCCCGAACGGCTCCGGGGTGTCCGCCCGCCAGAAGTTCGCCATCCCGAGGACCACCCCGCGGGCCAGCAGCGGCACCGTGAGCAGCGAGTGCATCCCGTACGCGAGGGCCTGCGCCGCCCCCTCGGGGTCCTGCGCCCGCCACCCCTCCGCCGCCGCCAGCTCCGGCTGCACCACCGCGTGCCCCGTGGCCAGGGCCATGGCCATCGGGGTGCTGGGGACGTCGAAGCGGACGGTGTCCCCGACCGGCTGGAGCGGCCGGTCCGGCCGCAGCCCGCTCAGCGCCGTCCGCCGCATCTCCGCCGGCGCGGCCGCCGTCTCCACGATCTCGGACGGCTCCTCGCCGCGCAGCACCGGCTCCAGGAGCTCCACCGTGGCGAAGTCCGCGAACCGCGGCACCGCCACCTCCGCCAGCTCCTCCGCCGTCCGCACGACCTCCAGGGTCGTCCCGATCCGCACCCCCGCCTCGTACAGCAGCTGGAGCCGGCCCCGGGCCAGCGCCGCCCGGCCGGACAGCGCGGCCAGCTCGGTGGTGTCCCGCATCGTCATCACGCAGCCGGACTCGGAGCCGTGCGGCAGCGTGGGCCGCACGCTCACCGCGAGCAGCCGGTCGCCCGCCCGGTGCACCTCGTCGGTCGCCGCCTCCCCCGACTCCAGGAGCTCGACCGTACGCGGGTCCAGACCCAGCTCCGAGACGTGCCGCCGCTCGGCCTCCGGCCCCAGGCCGAGCAGCCGCCGCGCCTCGTCGTTGGCGAGCAGCAGCCGGTGGTCGGAGTCGATGATCAGGACGCCCTCCCGGACGGCGTGCAGCACCGCCTCGTGGTGCTCCTTCATCCGGGTCATCTCGGCAGGCCCCAGGCCGTGCGTCTGCCGCCGCAGCCGCCGGCTCACCAGGGCCGCCCCGCCCACGGCCACCAGGAGCGCGCCGCCCGCCGCCCCGGCCAGCAGCGGCAGCCGGTCCCGGACGGCGTCCGCGATGTTCTCCACCTCGATGCCGCTGGTCACCAGGCCGACGATCTTGCCCCGGTCGTTCACCACGGGGACCACGGCCCGTACCGCGTCGTTCGGCGCGCCCTGGAAGATCTCCGTGTACGACTCGCCGTCCACCGTCGCCCGCGAGAGGTCGCCGACCGCCCGGCGGCCGATCAGGTCCAGCTGCGAGTCGGTGTACCGCATTCCGTCCGGCCCCAGGATCGCGATGAAGTCGAGCCGCGTGGCCCGCCGGATCGCCTCCGCCTCGTCCTGGAGCAGCGCCGTCGGATCGGGCGAGGCCAGCGCCGCGTCGATGCCCGGGGCGTTCGCCAGAGCCTCCGCGACCGCGAGCGAGCGGGCCCGGGCGTCCCGCTCGGTGTCCCGCCGCTCCTGGTAGAACGTGACGAACGCCGCCGCCACGATCACCAGGAGCGCGATCAGCGCCTCCAGGGCGAAGACCTGCCCGGCGACGCTCCGCAGTCCGGTCTCGCGCTTCCGGCCCTTCTCCCGCCGGGCCCGCTTCCGCTCCCGGCCGGTGCCGGGGCCCGGCCCGTCCCGCCGCCTCCGCGCGGTCATCCCGTGCTCCGGGCGATCAGGAGCGCCACGTCGTCCGGCGCGCCCGGCCGGCGCAGCGCCTTCAGCAGCAGGTCGCAGGTCTCCTCCAGGGGGCCGCGCGCCTCGTCGAGCAGGCCCACGAGCAGCGCGAGCCGCTCGTCGATCGCCTCGTCGCGGGTCTCGATCAGGCCGTCCGTGTAGAGCACCAGGCGGTCCCCGGGCCGGAACGGCACCCGGGCCGTCCGGAAGGTGCCGCCGCCCACCCCCAGCGGCACCCCGGTCGAGAGCCGCACCAGCTCGGCCGGGCCGTCCACCGGGACCCGCACGGGCGGCAGGTGCCCGGCGTTCGCGATCCGGCAGCGCTCCCTGGCCGGGTCGTGCACGGCGAAGAGGCAGGTCGCGATGTAGTGCTCCAGGCCCTCCGTGATCCGGTCCAGGTGCCGCAGAACCTGGACCGGGGACAGGTCGAGGTCCGCGAACGCGCAGGTCGCCGTCCGCAGCCGGCCCATCGTCGCCGCCGCGTCGATCCCGCTGCCCATCACGTCCCCGACGACCAGCGCCGTCTTGTCGTCGGGCAGCGGGATCACGTCGTACCAGTCCCCGCCGACCTCGCTCGACGCCTGCGCCGGCTGGTAGCGGGCCGCGACCTCCAGGCCCGCCCGCGCCGGCGGCGCCCCCGGCAGCAGGCTGCGCTGGAGCGTCACCGCCGAGTTCCGCACGCTCTGGTACCAGCGCGCGTTGTCGATGCTCACCGCCGCCCGGGCCGCCAGCTCCGTCGCCAGCAGCACGTCGTCCCCGTCGAACGGCAGCGCGTTGCGGTCCCGCTTGAGGTCGAGCGCGCCGAGCACCTCGCCGCGCGCGATCAGCGGCACCGCCAGATACGAGTGGACCCCTGCCCTGGCCAGCATCTCCGCCGCCTCCGGGCTCCGCGCGATCCGGGGCAGGTCCCCGGGCCCGACCCGCTCCACCAGGACCGGCAGACCCGTGTGCACGCACCGGGTGACCAGCCGGTCCGCCCCGTACATCGCGACCGACCCCGGCGGGTCGGCGGCCGGCAGCGCCTCCGTCCTCCCCGCCGCCTTCACCGCGAGCGCCCGGAACAGCGCGGGCCCCTCGTCCGGCGCGCCCGGTCTGCGCAGCGACAGGACGGAGTCCAGGACGTCGACGGCCGCGACGTCCGCGAGCGCCGGCACCACGACCGAGGCCAGCTCGTCGGCGGTCCGCTCCACCTCCAGGGTGGTGCCGACCCGGGCCGAGGCGTCCGCGATGAGCGCGAGCCGCCGCCGGGACCGGTCCGCCTCCGCGTCCGCCCGGTGCCGCTCGGTCACGTCGATCACCGACGCCGCCACGCCCAGGATCCGGCCCTCGCCGCCTTCGAGGCGGTAGCACGACACCGACCAGACGTGGTCGCGGCCCGGGTCCGCCGGGGTGTGGCCCACCGTGGAGTGGTCGAGCAGCGGCTCGCCCGTCGCCAGGACCGTCCGCAGCACCTCCTCCATCCCCGGCGCGTCGATCCCCGGCAGCATGTCGGAGATCCGCCGCCCGGCGTGCAGCGCGGCCGGGATGCCGTTGATCCGCTCCAGGGCCGGGTTCACCAGGACGAACCGCAGCGCGGTGTCGAAGACGGCGAGGCCGATCGGGGACTGGGAGACGAGCCGGTCGGAGAGGGCGAGCTCGGCCTCGACCCGCTCGACGACGGAGTGGTCGGCGGCGATCCCCAGGGCGTAGAGCCCGCCCAGGTCGTCGGTGAGCCGCATGTTGCGGAACTCGACCTGCCGGGTGGAGCCGTCCTTGTGCCGTACGGGAAAGGTGCCCGCCCAGGTCGTGCCGGCGGCCAGCACCTCGCCGAAGAGGCGCACCGCCTCCTCCCGGTGGTCGTCGCCGACGATCAGCCGGGCCACGTACTGGCCCAGGGCCTCCTCGGCGCGGAAGCCGAAGAGGGCCTCCGCCTGCGGGCTCCACAGCACGATCCGGCCGCGCGCGTCCACCACGACGGCCGCGACCCCGAGCACGTCGAGCAGCCCCTTGCCGTCCAGGGGCATCCCGACCCGCCCCGCCGTCCCAGGGAAGGAACCGGCCGTCACCCTGTCTCCTCCCGCCGCGCCCGCGCTTTTCCTCCATGCTCCCCGCCCGGAGGCCGCGCCGCACCTAGGGCCTGTCCGCCCCCGATCCGCCCGACAGGCCCCAGGGCGTGTGTCCGGCGGGTCGGGGTCGGGCAGACCCTAGGGGGCGTCCGTGCCCCTCCCCTTCTCGTACCGCAGCGCGAGCCCCGTCGCGAGCGCGCCGGCGCCCTCCCACAGGCCCACGCCCAGGAAGCCTGCCGGGGCGCGGCCGGTGACGACGGCGAGGGTGAAGACCGCGCAGGTGAGGAGGCGGAAGGGGACCGTCCAGCGGAAGAACGCCTTCCAGTCGGCGAGCGAGGCCAGGACGTAGTAGACGCCCATGTTGAGCGCGGCCATCGAGGAGGCCGTCAGGAAGACCAGGGTGTGGTCGCCGTCCGCGCGCCCGCCGTCGGGCACCGGCTCGAAGCCCATGACCGTGAGCAGGGCGTCCGGGACGACCAGGCCCACCGCGCCGAGCGCGGCGGCGAGCACGCCGAAGACCGCCATGGTCCAGCCGGACAGGGAACGGGGCAGGCGCACGGCGGTCCTCCACGGGACAGACAGGGGTACGGATCGAATGCGTGCTCGGATGTGAGCGCGCCCCTGCATACCGCGTGACGGGGCCCGACGGCCAATCGGGCCCCGCCCACCGTCACTTCGGCGTCACTTCGGCTCCACCGCCGTCATGCCGCCGTCACTTCAGCGCCGCCGCCATCATCTTCTGCGCCACCGGGGCCGCCAGGCCGTTGCCGCTGACCTCGGAGCGGGCCGCGCCCGAGTCCTCGATCATCACCGCGACGGCGACCTGCTTCCCGGTCGAGGGGTCCTTCGCGTACGAGGTGAACCAGGCGTACGGCGTCTTGCTGTTGTTCTCGCCGTGCTGCGCGGTGCCCGTCTTGCCGCCGACCTCCGCCCCGGCGACCGCCGCGTTCGTGCCGGTCCCCTCCTCCACCACGGTCACCATCGCGCTGCGCAGCTGCCCGGCCGTCGCGGAGGAGACGATCCGCCGGGTGTCCCCGTCCTCGTACGAGGCGAGCGCGTCGCCGTCGGAGTCGACGACCTCCGACACCATGTGCGGGGCCGCGAGGAGCCCGTCGTTGGCGATGGCCGCCGACACCATGGCCATCTGGAGCGGGGTGGCCGTCACGTCGAACTGGCCGATGCCGCTGAGCGCCGTCTGCGCCGGGTCCATCGCCGACGGGTACACGCTCGCGTACGCCCGGACCGGGACGTCGAGCTCGGCGTCGTTGAAGCCGAACCTCTCCGCCATCGCCCGCACCTTGTCCTGCCCCAGGTCGGCGGCCATCTTGCCGAAGACGTTGTTGCAGGAGTACCGCAGCGCGGTGCGGATCGTCGCGTTCTCGCAGGGCGCGGACGCGTTCTCGTTCCGCAGCACGGTCCGGGTGTGCGGCAGCGTGTACGGGTCGGGGCTCTCCGTCGCCGTGTCCACCGAGCGGTAGAGGCCGTCCTCCAGGGCCGCCGCCGCGACGACCAGCTTGAAGGTGGAGCCGGGCGGCAGCGGCTGCCGCAGCGCCCGGTTGACCAGCGGCTTGTCCTCGTCGCCGGTCAGCTCCTGCCAGGCTGCCCCGTCGTTCGTCCCGGAGATCCGCGAGGGGTCGTAGGACGGCGTGGAGGCCAGGGCGAGGATCCGGCCGCTCACCGGATCGACGGCGACGGCCGCGCCCTTCTTGTTCCCGAGCGCCCGGTAGGCGGCCTTCTGCACGGCGGGGTCGATCGTGGTGAGCACCGTGCCCGGCTCCCGCTGCTTGCGGGTCACCGCGTCCAGCGGGTTCTTCAGCCGGTCGTCGGTGCCGTCGAGGACGTCGGCGTAGATGCCCTCCAGCTGGGTGGCGCCGTACGCCTGCGAGCTGTAGCCGGTGACGGCCGCGTACAGTTCGCCGTCCGTGTAGGTGCGCCGGTACGCCAGGTCCGTCCCCTCCGTCCCCTCCGTTCTCTTCGAGCCGGTGACCGGGGAGCCGGCCACGACGATGTTCCCGAGCGGCTGCGCGTACTGCGCGATCGTCTTCCGCCGGTTCTTCTGGTCGTCCGCGAGCGCCTCGGCCCGGTACGCCTGCACCCACGTGGCCCGGCCCAGGAGGGCGAGCACGAGGAGCAGCACGAAGACCGAGGTGTGCCTGATCGTCTTGTTCATCGCACTGGTCGGGACGAACGGACCGGCGGCGGACGTTCCGGGTGCGGCCCGTTTCTCAGCGAACCTTCATGTCCGAATCCGTTCGGTCGGCTGTGCGATCATGCGGAGACCCCGGGGAGGGGCCGGAAACGCGTGGGGAACGGGGAGGGGTCGGGAGTGAGCGGGGACCGGGACGGTTCGTCGGTGCCGGACGAGGTGTGGGAGGAGTTCCTGCGGACCTCGGCCGACGGCGCGGGGGACGCGCCGAGGGAACCGTCCGCGCGGGCCCGCGAGACGGCGGCCCGGCTGCGGTCGGGGCCGGCGGAGCCCGCGCCGTGGCGCGCGCCCACGTCCGCGTCCGTACGGCCCCGGTCCCGGCCCCGGTCCCGGAAGGGATGGTACGTGGCGGGCTTCGCGGCCGCCCTCGCGCTGCTGTTCGTGGCGGTCGACCCGGGCGGCCTCGTCGGCTGGTCCGGCGACGGGGACCGGGCCGGCGCGCCCCTCGCGCAGGAGACGGAGCGGCCGACGGAGGCCCCGCCCGCCGAGGCGGACGGGCGGCCCACGCTCGCCGACCCCTTCCGGGGCTCCCCGGCCGCGCGCTGGGCGAGCGGCACGGCCGGCATCACCGTGCCCCCCGTCCGGGCCACCGGCTGGATGACGGAGCCGGAGGTGGCGCGGGCCCTCACGCGCACGCGTGACTTCCTCGCCGCGTCCGGCCTGGACCCGGCGGTGCTGCGGGGCGCCCGCCCGGAGAAGGCGATCGCCCTGATGAACCCGCACCAGAAGGACGTCAGGACCTTCGTGTCGACCGCGCTGGGCAAGCCGGGCAAGGACCACGACCCGCTGCTGCTCTTCAGCCGCTTCGACCCGGCGCAGGCCCGCCTCGTCGGGAACGAGGTCAGGACCCGCGGCCGGCTCTCCTACCGGGAGGGCCGGGACGGGGCCCTGGAGGTCACCGCCGACGTCACCTACGTGTACCCGCTCGCCCCGGCCGGCGGCGGCGACGAGGTCGTGCGCGTGATCGCGCGCCGGGAGACCGTGGTCAGCTGGGACGACCCGTCGAAGGTGACCACCGAGAAGGGAACCTTCACCCTCCTGTCGTACAAGCTCGACATGACCAACGGTGGCTGCGACGAGCCCACCGGTTATTTCCGGCCGCAGTTCGGCGGGGGAGGGGCGGACACCGACCCGAACGGCCGCCGGACCGATCCCTACGACCGCACGGCACCGCTGGGCGAGGGCGGGGGCGGGGACGGCTGCGGGACGGCCACCCGGTCGTAACGGACCCCCGGGGGCTCACCCCGCCCCCACGAACCCCGACTCGTACGCCAGGACCACCGCCCGGGTGCGGTCGCGGGCGCCCAGTTTCGCCAGGACCGCCGCCACGTGCGTCTTGACCGTGGCCCGGCCGACGCCCGTGCGGGCGGCGATCTCCGCGTTCGTCAGGCCCGTCGCCACCAGGCGCAGCACCTCCGCCTCCCGGTCGGTGAGCCGGGCGGCCCAGGGCGGGGCCGCCGGCCTGCGGCGGGCGTGTTCGGCGGCCAGGGCGCGCACCGCCGCCGGGTAGAGCAGCGAGTCGCTCCGCGCGACCAGCCGGACCGCGCCCACCAACTCCTCCGCCGCCGCCCGCTTCAGGAGGAAGCCGGCCGCGCCCGCGCGCAGCGCGTCGTACACGGAGGAGTCGTTCTCGAAGGTGGTCACCACCACGATCCGGGGCGGCTCCGCCATCCCGGCGAGGATCTGCTCGGTGGCCCGGATGCCGTCGACCTCCGGCATCCGCACGTCCATCAGGACCACGTCCGGGCGCGCCGCCCGCACCACCGACACGGCCTCGGCACCGGTGGCCGCCTCCCCGACGACCTTCAGGTCCGGTTCCGCGTCCAGGATGACCCGCAGGGCCGTCCGCACCATGCGCTCGTCGTCCGCGAGGACGACCCGCACGGCCCGCCCGGCCTCCGCCGCCCGCCCGGCCTCCGTCCCGCCCACGTCCACGTTCATGTCCACGCCCACGCCCACGTCCGTCCGCCCCGCCTCCACCGTGCCCGTCCGGTCGCCCCGGCGTCCGTCGGCGCTCACCGGGGGATCCTGACCGCGAGGCGCCACACGCCGTCCGCCGGGCCCGCGTCGGCGGTGCCGCCGAGCAGCCGGGCCCGTTCCGCGATGCCGGGCAGTCCGTGCCCGCCGTGCGGACGGGCGACCGGGGGCCGCTCGGGCAGGGGGTTCTCCACGACGATCTCCACTTCCCCGGTACGGACGCCGAGCCGCACGGCGACGGGCGCGCCGCGCGCGTGCCGGGCCGCGTTCGTCAGCCCCTCCTGGACGATCCGGTACGCCTCCCGCGACACCGCCTCCGGTACGGGTTCCGGGTCCCCGTCCACGGTCAGCGCCACCCGCGCCCCCGCCCCGCGCACCAGCGCCTCCAGGGCGTCGAGCCCCGGGCCCACGCCCTCCGCGACCTCCTCGCCGCGCCGCAGCAGGCCGAGGGCCCGGTCCAGTTCCCCGACCGTGCGCCGGGTGGTCTCCTCGATCGCGGTCAGCGCCTCCCGTACGAACTCCGGGTCGGGGTCCTCGGCGCGCAGCACCCGGCGGGCCGCGCCCGCCTGAAGGGTGACCGCGCTCAGCGCGTGGCCGACGGAGTCGTGCAGCTCCCGGGCCAGCCGGTTGCGGGACTCCGCCTCCGCCGCGCGCCGCTCGGCCGCCGCCAGCCGGTCCGCCGGGTCCGGCCCGAGGAGCCGGGGCGCCTGCCGGGCGAGCAGGGCCCCGGTCGCGGCGGCGGTGCCCGTCAGGGCGAGCAGCATGAGCACGGCCGCCGGGACCGCCGCCCAGAGCCACGGGAACCCGTCGAGCCCCCAGTACCCGCTGAGTTCGGACTCCCGGAACGACGGCGAGAACGGCAGCGCCGCCACCGCCGCCGCGAACGGCGGCAGGGCCAGGCTCGCACCGCTGACCAGGGCCCCGGTGCCCAGGTGCAGGATGAACCAGCCCGCCGTCCGCGCCCTGGCCTCCCACCCGCGCGCCGGACCGTCGGCGAACCGCTCGGCGGGCACCCCGCACAGCGTCCTGGCCGCCGCCACCGACATCGGCCGGGCCGGCGGGAAGAGCGCGGTGACGGCCGCGAGGGGCAGCCCCACCGCGTACGCTCCGAGCTGCACCCGGAGGTCGCCGCCGATCACCCCGCCCCCGTCCGCGAAGAGTCCCACGACCACGGTGCCGACCAGCCAGTACGGCATGAACAGCGCGCCGCCCAGGATCAGGTGCACCCAGCGCAGCCTGGCCCGCTGCCCCAGGAGGGCCCCCGTCCACCGCTTCACGTCCCTGCGCTCCGGCGCCGCAGGACGGCGGCCGCGCACGCGGCCAGGAGGAAACCGGTGATCATGTCGCCAGCGTAGGCCAGCCGGGTGAGGGCGGTGACCCGCTCGGCGGGATCCACCACGGGGAGCAGCACCACCAGCGACATGTAGGCGCCCCAGCAGCCGACGGCGGCCGGCGCGATCCAGGCGGTGGCGAGCACGGGACGGAGCCGGAACCGGGCGGGCCGACCCAGGACCAGGACGAGGACGGCGGCCGCGGCGACGACGGCGAAGCCGAACCGCTGGGCCTCCAGGACGTGGAAGTCGGCGTCCCGCTCGGCGGCCTGGCGGGCGGTCAGGCCCGTCGTGGCGCCCGCCGCCCACATCAGGTGGAGGGCGGCCGGCACGAGCGCGAGCACCGCGCCGGACACGGCGACGGCCCGCGTCCGCGGACCGGCGGACAGCGCCCCCAGGCGCCCCCGCCACGGACGGCCCCAGCGGTCCCGGGCGTACAGGAGCGACAGGGCGCCGAGGGCCAGGCCCTGGAGGATGAACCCGCCGTACACGACGGCGAACACCCAGGGCTCCAGGAAGGGTGCGGCGGGCGCGGCGGCCTTCTCGCCGCCGGTGGCGAGGGCGGTCAGGAGCTGCGCCGGATATCCCGTCATGATCGGGACGAGCAGCCCGGTCGCCGCCCACAGCGGCGGGACGAGGAGCCAGGCGGGGACCCGGCGTCCCCAGTCCTGCGTGAGGAGCAGGGCGAGGACGACGACGACCAGGTCCGCGGCCACCGTGAGCGCGTTGGCGACCGCCATCGTTCCGCGGTGCTCCAGGAGCACGCTGCCGGCCGGGATGCCGAGCGAGCCGCCCGCCAGCCAGACGCACTTGAGCACGGCGTACGGGAGGCAGGCGACGACCGCGAGCCCGCGCAGCCACCGGCGGACGGCACTCGGCGGGTGGGCTGCGGGAGGTGTCGGGGAAGGGGCGGGGGAGGAGGCGCGGCGTACCGTCGGTGTCATGCGCCCACGCTCCCGCGCGGACCCCGGGCGCCGCCTCCTCCCGCCCGGTGAACCGCCTCCGCCGCACGGGGGAGACGCCCTCCTCCCGTACGGGGACGCCTCTTCCCGTACGGGGGACGCGCCCCTCCCGTACAGGCCCCCACGGCCCCCGGCGCTCAGGGCCGGCGGGTCATCGGGGCCGGTCGGTCACGCGCGTCGAGGAGCGCGTCCCGGACCGACCGCTCGCGAGCCGGGGTGAGCCGGGCCGCCGGCACCGAGCAGCTGACCGCGTCCCGCGCCGGGATCCGGTAGGGGACCGCGACGCCGAAGCAGCGCGGTCCCGGCGTGCTCTCCTCGCGGTCGACCGGGAAGCCCCGCCCGCGGATGACGCGCAGCTCCTCGGTCAACTCCTCGCGGCCGGTCACCCTGTGCTCGGTCATCGCCGACAGGGTCGCCGGGAGCAGTCCGCGCACCTGCTCGTCGTCACGGGTGGCGAGCAGCGCCTTGCCGAGCGCGGTCGAGTGCGCGGGCGGCCGCCGTCCGACCCGGGCGAACGGCCGCAGGCGGTGCGGGGGCCCGCGGGCCGCCGGACAGACCACGTCGGCGCCGTCGAGCCGCGCCGGGTCGACCGTCTCCGCGGTCCCGCCCGCGAGCCGGTCCGGGAGGCGGCCACCACCTCGTCGCCGTCGACGTACACGGTGCCGACCAGCGGCGCCCGCACCCCGATGCCGTACCGGGTGCCGGTCCCATCGGTCTCCGCCCGGCCCAGCTCCACCAGGGCGCGAAGCAGCGCGTACGGGCTGGACTCGGGACAGCCGACGGACTCCTGGACGGCGGACGGCGGGCGCGTCCCGGCGCGCCCGGCGAAGTACTCCAACGACTCCACGGTCCGCACCGCCGACTTCACCCGTGCCCCGCCCGCGTCGGCAGTCGTCACGGCCCCCGCCCCCATCTTCCGCCGTCCGGCCGCCCCTTGTGGAGACGGTCGGACCGTCAATAGAGTCCACCGGAAACGCGTTCATCTGCGGGAATCGTGTTCAGGGCGGCGACGGGGGCGTGGCGGTGGCGGCAGAACCGGTGTGGAGCGTGGATCCTCGGACGGGGAAGCCGCGCGAGCAGGTCGCGGTGGAGGCCACGGCGGAGGAGGTCGACCGGGCCGTCCGGGCCGCGCACGCCGCCCGCGGGGCCCTCGCCGACCGGGCCGCGCGGACCGCCCTCCTCCGTACCGCCGCCGACCTCCTCGACGGGTCCCGCGACCGCGTCGTGGAGGCCGCCGACGCCGAGACGGCCCTCGGAACCGTCCGGCTCACCGGCGAACTCGCCCGCACCACGGCCCAGTTGCGGGCCTTCGCCGACACCGTCGAGGAAGGCTCCTTCCTGGACGTCCGGATCGACCTCCCGGACCCCGGCGCCGTCCCGCCCCGGCCCGACCTGCGCCGCTGGAAGGTCCCGCTCGGCGTCGTCGCCGTCTACGCGGCGAGCAACTTCCCGCTCGCCTTCTCCGTCCCCGGCGGCGACACGGCGAGCGCCCTCGCGGCCGGCTGCCCCGCGGTGGTCAAGGGCCACCCCGACCACCCGGCCACCTCCGAGCTCTGCGCCTCGCTGCTGCGCCGGGCCGCCGCCGAGGCCGGCCTCCCCGAGGACGTCCTCGTCCTCGTCCACGGCTTCGACGCCGGTGTCGCGCTCGTCCGCCACCCCCTCGTCGCGGCGGCCGGCTTCACCGGCTCCGTGCGCGGCGGCCGGGCGCTCTTCGACGCGGCCGCCGCCCGGCCCGTGCCGATCCCCTTCCACGGCGAACTCGGCTCCCTCAACCCGGTCGTGATCACCCCGGCCGCCGCCGAGGAGCGGGCCGCCGGGATCGGTGCCGGGCTCGCCGCCTCCATGACCCTGGGCGCGGGCCAGTTCTGCACCAAGCCCGGCTTCGTCCTCGCCCCCGCGGGCGCGGCGGGCGACCGCTTCCTCGACGCCCTCGCCGCGGGCGTCGGCGAGACCGAGCCCTCCGTCATGCTCGACCACCGGATGCGGGACGCCTTCCTCGCCGGAGTCGCGGAGCGCGCCGCGCTCCCCGGGGTCGACACCCCCGTCGCCCCGGGCGCGGGCGGCGCGCACACCGTCAGCGCCGGCGTCCTCGCGGTCGACGCCGGACGGCTCGCCGCGGGCGGCCACCACCTCCTCCTGGAGGAGTGCTTCGGCCCGGTCACCGTCGTCGCCCGCTACACCACCCGCGAGGAGGCCGCGGCCGTCCTGGACCTGTTGCCGGGCAACCTGACGGCCACCCTGCACACCACGGAGGCGGCCGACGACCCCGACGCGGCCCCGCTCCTCGCCGCCCTCACCCCGCTGGCCGGGCGGGTCCTGGTCAACGGCTGGCCCACCGGCGTCGCCGTCGCCGCCGCCCAGCACCACGGCGGCCCCTACCCGGCCACCACCTCCACCGCCACCTCGGTCGGCGCGACCGCGATCGAACGCTGGCTCCGCCCGGTCACCTACCAGTCGACCCCCGACCGCCTCCTCCCGCCGGAACTCCGCGACGGCAACCCGCTGGGAGTGCCGAGGCGCTGAGCCGACACCCCCCGGTGGCGCACGCGCACCACGATCTTCCCGAGGCGCGCGGTGGACCCCACCGGCCGGTGGGCGTCGGCGATCCGCTCCAGGCCGTCGAAGACCTCGGCGACCGCCGGCGCCGGGGAACCGTCGCGCAGCCCCGAGCCGACGAACCCCGTCGCCCGGCGGCGCCCCTCCTCGGTCGCGGCGAGCACCCCGTCGGCGTACCCGTGCGCGGTCGGCGGCCCGTTCACGGACGGCTCGACCGGCCGGGGGCCGGCCGTACGGCACGGCGGTGCCGCCGGGCCGCAGCGCGTCCCCGAGCCGGGCGGACCCGGGCCCGCCGATCCCGTCGAAGACCGGGTCCGCGCCCGCGCCCCCGGTGATCCGGCGCACCTCCTCGACCAGGTCCTTCCGCTCCGTGACGACCACGTGCGCGGCCCCCGGCGCCAGGAGCCGGTCGCGCCCCTCCCCGTCGCGCGTGGTGGCGATCGGCACCGCCCCCACCCGCAGCGCCGTCCGGAGAGCGGTGACCACGGCGTGCTCCGCCCCACACCGTCCCGCGCGCGGAATGAAACGGGCAGGTGGGAGCGTTCTCCGCACGGAACACCCCCTTGACCCCGTCATCCCCGGAGAGAAACCCATGCGCGTCGAGATCTGGAGCGACATCGCCTGCCCCTGGTGCTACATAGGAAAGGCGCGCTTCGAGAAGGGGCTCGCGGCCTTCGCGCACCGGGACGACGTCGAGGTGGTGCACCGTTCCTTCGAGCTCGACCCCGGCCGGGCCAAGGGCGACACGGCCCCCGTCCTGGAGATGCTGGCGAAGAAGTACGGCCGCACCCTCGACGAGGCCCGGGCCATGGAGGCGCACGTCGCCTCCAACGCGCACTCCGAGGGACTCGGCTACCGCACCGAGGGCCGCGACCACGGCAACACCTTCGACATCCACCGGCTGCTCCACCTCGCCAAGGCCCGCGGCCGGCAGGGCGAGCTCCTGGACCTGGCCTACCGGGCCAACTTCGCCGAGGAGCGCTCCGTCTTCGACACCGACACCCTGGTGGCGCTCGGCGTGGAGGCCGGCCTCGACGAGACCGAGGTCCGGGCCGTCCTCGCCGACGAGACCGCCTACGCCGACGACGTACGGCAGGACGAGCGCGAGGCCGCGGAACTCGGCGCCGACGGCGTGCCGTTCTTCGTCCTCGACCGCCGCTACGGCGTCTCCGGCGGCCGGCCCGCCGAGGTCTTCACCCAGGCCCTCGAACAGGCCTGGCAGGGCCGCGCCCTCCAGCCGCTCGGCACCGACGTGGACGCGGAGGCCTGCGGCCCGGACGGCTGCGAGGTCCCGGGGGCCTGAGCGGGACCCGCCTCCGCTCCGGCCCGGATTTCGGCTCCCGCCGCCCCGGGGCCGGAGCGTCGCACCCCTGCTGACCTGCGGTGATAAGCCGGTCTTGGAAGATCTCCCAGGTGGGGGCGCGATTGACGGGTGATCGTCGGGAACCCAGGGTGGGGGCATGGATTCCCTCGACCAGGCGCTCGACCAGCCGCTCGGCGGCGCCGAGTTCGCGCCCAAGAAGACCTACCTCAACACCTCCACCTGCGGGCTGATGCCCCGCCGGACCGTCGAGGCCGTCACGCTCCTCGCGCGGGAGACCGCCGACGGGCGCCCCGGCGGCTCCGGCAGCTTCGAGATCGTCGACGAGGCCCGGGCGACCTTCGCCCGGCTCGTCGGGACCGCCCCCGAGCGCGTCGCCGTCGGCAGCTCGGTCGCCGTGCACTGCGGGATGATCGCCCAGTCGCTGCCCGCCGGGTCCGAGGTCCTCTTCCCCGAGGGCGACTTCTCCTCCGTCATCACCCCCTTCACGATCCGCGGCGACCTCAAGGTCCGCTTCGCGCCCCTGGAGCGGCTCGCCGCGTCCGTCCGGCCGGAGACCGACCTCGTCGCCCTCTCCGCCGTGCAGTCGGCGGACGGCCGGACGGCCGACCTCGCGGCGGTACGGGAGGCCGCGGCCGCCCACGGCGCCCGCACCCTCCTGGACGCCACCCAGACGGCCGGCTGGCTGCCGCTGCGCGCGGGGGAGTGGGACTACACGGTCGCCGGCGGCTACAAGTACCTGCTCTGTCCGCGCGGGGCGTCCTTCCTCACCGTCACCGAGGAGGCGCAGGACTCGCTCCTCGCCATCCACGCCAACTGGGTCACCGGCGAGGAGCGTTGGGTCAACAGCTACGGCCCGGTCCGCGAACTCGCCCGCTCCGCGCGCCGGTTCGACGAGCCGATGGCCTTCCTCTCGTACCACGGGGCGGCCCGTTCGCTCGCCCTCCTCGAAGAGGTCGGCATCGAGCGGATCGAGGTCCACAACAAGGGGCTCGCGGCCCGCTTCCGCGCCGGGCTCCGCTCCCTCGGGCACGAGCCGGTCGCGGACGACTCGACGGTCGTCGCCGTCCCGGGCCTCGGGAACCGCGCGGACGCCCTGGAGAGGGCCGGCGTCCTGCTCTCGGCCCGCGCGGGCAACCTGCGGGCCTCCTTCCACCTGTACAACACGACGGCGGACGTGGACCGCGCCCTGGACGTCCTGGGCGGCTGAGGCCGGACGCGGCGGCGAGGGCCCGGGGCCGGGAGACCGAGGGCCCGGGGCCGGACACCGAAGGCCCGGGCCCCGTGCCGGGGCCTGGAGAGGCTGAGCCCCCACGGCCCCACCGCCCCACGGCCCCACAGCCCCACGGCCCCACAGCCCCACGGTCCCACGGTCCCGGCGGCCGAGATCCGGAGCCCGGCGCCGGGCCCGCGCGTCTCAGCAGACCGTCGCCCCCGGCGCGCAGCCGTCCGCCTCCTCCGTCTCCTCGCGCAGGTTCTCCGCGACGAGGCCGAGCAGCCGGGACAGCTCCGCCCCGTCGGCCGCGGAGAGCCCGCCGAGCGACAGCGACTCCAGGTCCTTCCAGGCGTCCTCGACGCCGGTGCGCAGCGCCTGGCCCCTCTCCGTCGCCTCGACCAGGACCGCGCGCCGGTCCGCCGGGTCCGGGCCCCGGCGCACGTGCCCGGACTGTTCGAGCCGCTGGAGCATCTTCGTCACCGTCGACGGGTCCAGGCCCAGGGACTGGATCAGCTCCGACTGCCGGACCGGCCCGCAGTCCCACAGGCGCATCATCATCAGCTCCTGGCCCGGGTAGAGCCCGAGCTCCCGCAGTCGCCGCCCCATGGCGATCCGGTGCAGCCGCCCGACCCGCGCCAGGGCGTGGCCGACGGGCCCGCAGCGCGTGGCGGCGGGCGGCGGCTCGGTACAGACGGGGTCGGTTCCGGACATGGTGGCTCCTCGTGACGTCGTCACCCAAAGATTACCTTGGTCGGCCAAGGAATGGGTTACAGTGGCGACCGGACCAGATGCTTGGCCGACCACATAAAACCGATACTTGGTCGACCACACACTTTGTGGAAAGGGACCGCCATGACCACCGCCTTCGACCCGATCGACCTCGCCGGCACCCGGCTCGCCAACCGCATCGCCATGGCCCCCATGACCCGCAGCCGGGCCGAGGGCGAGAGCCGCACCCCCACCGCGCTCGTCGCGGAGTACTACGCCCAGCGCGCCTCCACCGGCCTCATCATCACCGAAGGCGTCCAGCCCACCGCCATCGGCCAGGGCTACCCCGACACCCCCGGCCTGCACACCGCCGAGCAGATCGCCGCCTGGCGCGAGGTCACCGACGCCGTCCACGCGAAGGGCGGCCGGATCTTCGCCCAGCTGATGCACGCCGGCCGGATCAGCCACCCCGAGGTCCTCGGCGGCGGCCTCCACCCCGTCGGCCCCTCCGCCGTCGCCCCGGCCGGGCAGCTCTTCGCCGGCACCGGACTCATCGACTTCGTCGCCCCGCGCGAGCTCACCGCCGACGGGACAGCGGAGACGATCGCCGGCTTCGCCACCGCCGCCCGCAACGCCGTCGAGGCCGGCTTCGACGGCGTCGAGATCCACGGCGCCAACGGCTACCTGATCCAGCAGTTCCTCGCCACCGGCTCCAACCACCGCACCGACGAGTGGGGCGGCCCGGTCGAGAACCGCATCCGCTTCGCCGTCGAGGTCGTCAAGGCCGTCGCCGCCGCCATCGGCCCCGAGCGCACCGGCCTGCGGATCTCCCCGGCCAACACCTACAACGACATCGCCGAGACCGACACCGACGCGATCTACCCGGCCCTCGTCGCCGCGATCGACCCGATCGGCATCGCGTACCTGCACGTCACGGAGGCCAAGCCCGAGGTCCGCGAGCTGACCCTCGCCCTGCGCAAGGCGTTCTCCGGCACCTTCGTCCTCAACCCGGCCACCGAGGGCCCGACCGGCCCCGACGCCCTCGCCCTGATCGAGGACGGCACCACCGACCTCGTCGCCTACGGCGCCCTCTTCATCGCCAACCCCGACCTGCCCGCCCGCCTGAAGGCCGGCGGCCCCTACAACACCCCGGACCCCGCCACCTTCTTCGGCGGCGACCACCGCGGCTACACGGACTACCCGACGCTGTGACCCGGCCGGGCGCACGGCGGAGGGACGGGGTCCCGGTGCCGGGCCCCCGCCCCCGGTCCGTACGGGCCCTAGTTCCAGGCCTCCGTCACCGCGCGGCGCGCCCCCTCCAGGTCCACCGCGCGGCCCGTCTCGCCGAGCGCCGCGCCCAGTGCCGCGAGCGAGGACTGGACGGCCCCCGGGGTCGCGTCCACCCCGTAGTGGTTGACCCGGATCATCTCCCCGGACAGCGCGCCGCCGCCCGCGATCAGCGGCAGCGACGGGTCGGCCGCCAGCGCCTTCGCCACCAGCTCGGCGGCGTTCACGTCCGCCGGGGTGCGCAGCGTCGTCGCCACCGGGGCCGCGTCCCTCGCCTCGTACACGTACGGCTCCAGACCGCCGCCCAGCGCGAGCGCGCCCGCGCGGGTCGCGGCCGCCGCCGAGGCGTGCCGCGCCATGAGCGCGTCCAGGCCTTCCGCCTCGATCCGCTCCACACAGGCCTCCAGGGCCAGCATCTCCAGCTGCGCCGGGGCGTGCAGGAGCGTCCTGCGGCCGCCGTCGATCCAGCGCTCCTTCCAGTCCAGGAGCGAGAGGTACGAGCGGCGCGGCGCGGCCGGGTTGGCGGCGAACCGCTCCCAGGCCCGCGCGCTCACCGACACCGCGGACACGCCCGCCGGGCCGCCCATCGCCTTCTGCGCGCCGATGATGCACATGTCCACGCCCCACGCGTCCGGCAGCACCGGCTCCGCGCCGATCGACGCCACCGCGTCCAGGTAGAACAGCGCGCCGTGGGCCCGGACGACCTCGCCGATCTCCGCGACCGGGTTGGTGTTGCCCGTCGCCGCCTCCGCGTGCACCAGGGACACGAAGTCGATCTCCGGGTGCTCGGCGAGCGCCCGCTCCACCTGCTCCGCCGTCACCGCCGTGTGGAAGGGGACCTCCAGGTCGACCACGGTCGCCCCGCAGTCCCGCAGCCAGTTCCCGAAGGTCTGCCCGTACGGGCCGGTGACCACGTTCAGCGCGGTCGAACCGGCCCGCGCCCCGCTCCGGATGCACCCTTCGAGCGGCAGCAGGGCCTCGCCCTGCGTGATCACCACGTCCTGCTCCGTGGAGAGCAGCGCGGCCACCCGCCGCTCGATCGACGCGAAGTGCGCGGCGGTCAGCGGGGCCAGGTCCAGGAGCGGGTGCGTCACGGTCACGGTGGTGCCTTCTCGGGTCGGTGGTACGGCCGTGGCCAGCGTACGCCCACCCCTCCGGCGCGCCCTCGTACAGTGCAGGCATGAGCGATCACGAGGTGTTGCACGTGCAGGGGCGGGTGCTCGTCGGCCCGGAGGACGTCCGGGACGAACTCTGGTGCGTGGACGGGCGGATCACCTTCGAACGCCCCCCGGGGGAGGCCCTGACGGTGACGGGCTGGGCCCTGCCCGGACTCGTCGACGCCCACTGCCACGTCGGCCTCGACCGGCACGGGCCCGTCGACGCCGGCACCGCCGAGAAACAGGCCCTCACCGACCGGGACGCCGGGACCCTGCTCATCCGCGACGCGGGCTCGCCCTCCGACACCCGCTGGATCGACGACCGCGAGGACCTGCCGAAGGTCATCCGCGCGGGGCGGCACATCGCCCGCACCCGCCGCTACATCCGCAACTACGCCCACGAGATCGAGCCCGCCGACCTCGTCGCGTACGTCGGCCGGGAGGCCCGCCGGGGCGACGGCTGGGTCAAGCTCGTCGGTGACTGGATCGACCGCGAGGCCGGCGACCTCACCGCCTGCTGGCCGCGCCCCGAGGTGGAGGCGGCCATCGCGGAGGCGCACCGGCTCGGCGCCCGGGTCACCGCCCACTGCTTCGCGGAGGACTCGCTCCGGGACCTGGTCGAGGCGGGCATCGACTGCATCGAGCACGCCACCGGCCTCACCGAGGACACCATCCCGCTCTTCGCGGAGCGGGGCGTCGCCATCGTCCCGACCCTGGTCAACATCGCGACCTTCCCGCACCTCGCGGACGGCGGCCAGGAGAAGTTCCCCCGCTGGTCGGCCCACATGCGACGGCTGCACGCGCGGCGGTACGACACGGTCCGCGCCGCCTACGACGCGGGCGTCCCGGTCTTCGTCGGCACCGACGCGGGCGGCTCCCTCGCCCACGGCCTGGTCGCGGAGGAGGTCCAGGAGCTGACCCGGGCCGGCATCCCGGCGATTGACGCCCTCTCGGCCACCACCTGGAGGGCCAGGGACTGGCTGGGCCGCCCCGCCCTGGAGGAGGGCGCCCCCGCCGACCTCGTCGTCTACGACGAGGACCCGCGCGCGGACGTCCGCGTCCTGACGGCGCCCCGCCGGATCGTCGTCAACGGGCGGATCACGGGCTGACCGGCGGGCGGCCCGGGGACGGCGGGCGGCCCGAGGATCAGCCGGCCCGCCAGCCCGCCGGCCCGCCAGCGAGCTAGCCAGTCGGCCAGCCCGCCAGTCAGCCGGCCAGCCGGTCGGCGGGTCAGCCGGTCAACGGGACAGGAACGCGAGCCGGGCCCGCTTCTCCGGCAGGAAGACCTCCGGCAGGTCCACCTCCGGCAGCACGACCTCCGGGCCCAGCTCGAAACCGATCCGCACCATGCGGGCGACGGCCTTCTCGTTGTCGGCGTCCGGCTCGACCACGACCCGCGTGCGGTCCTTCAGCGTGAACGCGATCAGCGCGGTGACGAGCCTGCCGGTGAAGCCCGGCTCCGGGGACGCGCTCGGCGCGATGAGGAAGTGCACGCCGATGTCCCCGGGCAGCACCTCGTAGCACTCGCTCACCCGGTCGGCCCCGGGGTCGTACGTCTGGAGCAGGGCGACGGGCTCGTCGTCCCTGCTGACCAGGTAGCCGTGGTGGGTGGTGAGCGAGTCCAGGTGCGCGTAGACCTCCCGGACCTGCTCGACGGTGGTCCCGGTCATGCCCCAGAAGCGGGACCGCTCCGCGTTGACCCAGGCGTGCAGGAGCGGGGCGTCCCGGTCCGGGTCGACGGGCCTGATGGTGACGGTGCCGAAGCCCTCGACGGTCTGGACGTGAACGGCGGTGGTCATCCCTGCTCCTTGGTGAGGTACTGCCAGTCGGTGGTGACGGGGGCGAGCTCGCCCCGCAGCCACAGGGGGAGTTGGTCCTGGTGGTGGGGGTCGCCGGGCACGCCGGACGCACCGAACGGGACGATCCAGCCGCTGCGTTCGCGGTCGGCCAGGTCCCAGACGTACCGGGCGGCGGAGGCGCGCGCGCTGCGGTCGGTCCAGCCGGGCACGCTGGACGTGGAGAGCACGCAGTCGTGGTCCCCGGCGAGCCCCGGCCACCGCGCGTCGTCGGGGTCGGGCAGCGCCTGCCAGGGCGCGAGCCGGTGGGTGGCGCCCCAGGCGGCCGGCGGCTCCCCGGCCGCGACCTCCTCCAGGGCCTCGCGCACGATCCGGTCGACGTCCCCGGCGGGCACCGGCCCGGCCGTGAGCAGGGTCTCCAGGGCGAAGGCCACGCGCGGCCCGAGGGCCAGCCAGGGCCGGAACACCTCGGGGTACGGGGCGGGTTCGCGCAGCGCCGCGAAGGCCTCGTGCCCGGCGAGGCGGCGGACGACCGCGCCCCGGACGGCCGCGTACAGACCGGCGCCGGTGCTCTCCGCGTCCATGCGCCGGTCCCAGGCGAGCAGCCGCCCCCGTACGGCCGAGGCGGCGGGGGAGAGGCCCGCCTCCGCGCGCCCGACCGCCGCGAGGAGGCGGGCCGCCGAGGGGTTGTCGGTGTCCCGGTGGACGGCGGTGACGGCCTCCGGGGTCCAGTCGGCCGAGGCGCCGAGCAGCGCGTCGATCCGGTCCGCCCGGTGCGGCGGGGCGAACTCGACGCCCAGCGGCGCGGCCAGGCCCCGGGCGTTGGCCATCACGGCGTGGCCCCGGACCTCGGCGCGGGGCAGCGGGGCGGGTGCGTCCGCCCAGGCGTGCGCCGGATCCCAGGCGGGCACGGTACGCAGGGAGTTGAGCCGGTCCCGTACGGGGACGTGGCCGGCGACCCGGTGCAGCAGCCCGCCCCGGGTGTCGGCCGCCTGGACCACGTTCACCGGCTCGACCCAGCCGTCGAGCGCCGCGTCCACGTCCCCGACGGTCCGGGCGCGCAGCAGCGCGGGCAGCACCCCGAAACCGAGCTCCCCGGTGACCCGGGGCGGATGGCGCAGGGCGAGCACCTCCCAGCCGCCCCCCTCGCCGGGGCGACCGTCCTCCGGGGCGCCGCCGACCGGGCCGTCCCCCAGGGCCCCGGCCGCCGGACCGCCCGCCGGACCGTCCAACGGCGCACCCGCCGCCGGGCTGTCGCCCGCCGTCCGGGCGTCCGCGGGGGCGTCGTCGACCGGGATGCCGTCTGCCGGGGCTCCCGCCTCGGGGGTGCCGTTCACCGGGGTGCCGTTCACCGGGGTTCCGGTCCCGGGGGCGCCGCCGACCGGCGCTCCGGTCTCCGAGGCGCCGCCGGGCCGTCGTTCGCCGTCCGCCCCTCCGGCCGCCGGCTCCTCCTCCACGCCGGCGATCACCGGCCCCCGGTCCGTCTCGATCACCTCGATCACGACCGGCTCCCCGCCCGCGACCTCGATCGTCTCCGGGTGGGTGGTGGCCGGGCGCCAGCCCTCGGGGCCGAGGGCCTCCACGCCTCCGTCGGGCAGCCGCCGCAGCCGCTCCCGGTACACGTCCTGGTAGTCCGCCATCGCGTTGGTGATCGCCCAGGCCACCGGCCCGGTGTGGCCGAAGTGCGCGAGGCCGGGGACGCCCGGCACGGCGAGGCCGACCACGTCGTACGCGGGGCAGGCGAGCCGGATCTGCTGGTAGACGCCCGGCGCCTCGATGAACCGGTGCGGGTCGCCGGCCACCAGGGCCGCCCCGCTCGCGGTCCGCTCGCCCGCGACCACCCAGCCGTTGGAGCCCGCGGTGCCCGGCCCGTCCGTCGCGAACAGCTCCGTCCACTCCTCGCCGAGCCGGCGCGCGACCTCCTCCCGCCACAGCTTGGTGGGGAAGCCCGCGAAGAGGATGTGGGTCGAGAGCCAGACGGCGAGCGGTGTCCACGGCTCCCAGCGGCCGGGCGCGAGACCGGTCTCCGCGAACTCGGGCGCGCGCCGGGCCCCCTCCGCCAGACCGTCGTTGACCCCGTCCACGTACGCGCGTACCCACGCGGCCGTCGGCGCGTCCGTGCGCTCCAGGCGGGCGAAGCAGAGACGGGCGGTGTCCGCGAGCCGGACCCGCCGGGCGAAGACGTCCCAGCCGAGCTCGGCGGCGCCGAGGAACGCGGCCGTGGTGCCCTGGGCCCGGTGCCGCTCCACCTCCAGCTGCCAGGCGCGGTCACGGGCGGTGACCCGCCCCTGGGCGAAGGCGAGTTCGTCCGGGTCCCCGGCCCGCAGATGCGGAACGCCCCAGGCGTCCCGGTAGACCTCGATGCTCACGGAGAAATTCTCCCGTCCCTGCTTTTCCATGAAATCTTAGGTTAGGCTGACCTAAATTAATCTACAGTAATCACCGGGGAGGGGATCACGGTGGGTCATGGCTGGCAGGGCGCCGTCCTCAAGTTGATGCGCGGCAAGGACTTCACGTTCACCGTGACGGGGGCCGAGCAGGTCACCGAGGACTACCGGCGGGTGCACTTCACGGACGGCGGCCTCCTCGCCGCCGCCGGGGTCCACCCGACGATGTGGGTCCGCGTCTGGTTCGACGACGGCGGCAAGCCGCACCAGCGCGCCTACACCCTCGTCGACCCGGACGCGGAGGCCGGCACCTTCAGCCTGGAGTTCGCCCTCCACGAGGGCGTCGCGAGCCGCTGGGCCCGGGAGTGCGCCCCGGGCGACACCGTGGAGGCCACCCTCCAGGGCACCGGCTTCGAGGCCCCCGCCCCGCTGCCCGAGCGGCTGCTGCTGGTCGGTGACACGGCCTCCCTGCCCGCGATCAACTCGCTGCTCGACGCCTTCCCGGACCTCCCGGCCACCGTCTGGTTCGAGACGCAGCACGCCTCCGACGCCGAACTGCCGTTCCGGGTCGACCCCGAGCGGCACGACCTGCGCCGGGTGCCGCGCGAGAAGGGCGGCGCCGAGCTCGTCGCCCGCGTGAAGGCCGAGTTGCCCGCGCTCGCCGGCACCGCCCCGTACATCTGGATCGCCTGCGACACCACGACCACCCGCACCCTCGGCACGTACGCGCGCAAGGAGCTCGGGCTGCCCAAGGAGCGCGTCCACGCCCTCGGGTACTGGCGCGACAGCTGAACGCGCCGGATTGACGATCCGTTACCCGGGAGCGGAACCGGTCGTTCACACCCCTGCCCGCCCGCCGCTCGCCGTCCTCGCTCACGCCCGCACCCGCCCCTTCGTACGAAACACGCGGGACGAGCGAGAACGGTTGTGGCCAAAAGAATCGAAAATGAACACGGAAACCCCCCTTTGGAGTGAACTGGCGCCAGGTGACCGCCGGTTCACTCTCCGTGCGTAAAGATTCCGGTGTCCCGAGTCGCCGGACCGCGCCGAGCCACCGTCCCCGTGGTGAGCGGCCGGCGACGCCATGTCTCCTGTGGGGGTTCCACCACCTTGAACAGCAACACCTTCCGCATGCCCGTACGCCGTTCCGCGGCCGCCGCGGCCGCCGCCCTGGTCGCCGGCCCGGTGCTCCTCGCGGCCCCCGCGGCGCACGCCACGGGCGGCGAAGGGCGCGCCACCGCCGTCGTCCTGCGGGCCGGCCTCGACGTCTCCCTCCTCGACAAGACGGTGAGCGTGCCGGTCCGGGCCTCCCTCAACGAGGTCCAGGCACCGAAGAGCGAGAACGAGACCGCGCTCTCCGTGAAGGTGCAGGGGGCCGAGAACGGCAAGCCGGTCGACATCCTCAAGGCCGACGTCGCCACCTCCGAGGCCACCGTCGACGAGGAGAGGGCCGAGGGGCACGTCAACCTCGTCAAGGCGCGCGTGCACGTCCCCGGCCTCCCGCTGCTCTCCCTCATCGAGGTCGAGAAGGTCACCTCCAAGGCGCTGTGCGAGGTGGGGAGGCAGCCGGTCGCCGAGTCCGATGTCCTCGGGCACGTCACCGTCCTCGGCAAGAAGACGACCCTCTCCGCCGGCGGCCGGACCCAGGTCACCGTGCCGAAGGTCGGCGAGGTCACCCTGGACCTCTCCCGTACCTCCACGACCTCCCGCACCGCCGCGGCGACCGCCCTCGAACTCAAGGTGAAGGTCAACCCGCTGGACCTGGGCGTCGCCAAGGTCGACGGCACCGTGACCCTCGCCGAGGCGACCTGCGAGACGCCCGAGGGCGCGAAGCCGACCGAGAAGCCGACCGAGAAGCCCACCGAGAAGCCCACCGACCGGCCCTCCGAGCAGCCGGAGCCCTCCGCCGAGCCGAGCGACGACGGCGGCCTCACCACCAACAACGGCGGCGGCACCCCCACCCGGAACCTCGCCGAGACCGGCGGCAGCTCCACCACCCCGTACCTCGCGGCCGGGGCGCTCGCCCTCGTCGTGGCGGGCGGCGGCGCGCTCGCGCTGACCCGTTCGCGCGCCCGCGCGCGCGGCTGACGGCCCGAGGGGGAAGCGCCGGGGGGCGCGGGGGAAGGAAGACGGCGGGGCCCGGGGAGGGCGGCGGTGACGACGCCGCCCTCCCCGGGCCCCGGGCCGTTCCCGGGACCCCCGCCTCAGCCGCCCATCAGCAGCGCCTGGTCGAGCGCCTGGAGGAAGCGGTTCGTGGTCGCCCGGTCCCGCACCGCGAGCCGCAGCCAGTTCCGGTCGAGCCCCGGGAACGTGTCGCCCCGGCGGGCCGCGAAGCCCAGCGACCGCAGCCGCTCCCGCACCGCGTCCGCTCCGTCGATCCGGACGAGCACGAAGGGACCCTCGGCCCCCGCCACGGTCCGCACCTCGTCGAACTCCGCGAGCCCGGCGAGCAGATGGGCCCGCTCCACCCCGATCCGGTGCGCCGCGTGCTCGGCCTCCGCGAGCGCCGCCCGCGACATGCAGGCCTCCGCCGCCACCAGCGCGGGCGACGACACCGGCCACAGCGGCTGCCCCCGCTCCAGCTCCGCGATCGTCGCCGGGGCGGCCAGCGCGTACCCGATCCGCAGCCCGGCCAGGCCCCAGGTCTTGGTGAGGCTCCGCAGCACCACGAGCCCCGGCACGTCCGTCCGCCCGGCAAGCGACTCCCGCTCGCCCGGCACCGCGTCCATGAAGGCCTCGTCCACCACCAGGGTCCGCCCCGGGCGGGCCAGCGCGGCGATCGAGGCGGCGGGGTGCAGCACGGAGGTCGGATTGGTGGGGTTCCCGATCACCACCAGGTCCGCGTCCTCCGGGACCGCCGCCGGGTCCAGCCGGAAGCCGTCCTCCTCGCGCAGCAGCACCCGGTCCACCGCGTGCCCGGCGTCGCGCAGCGCCGCCTCCGGCTCGGTGAACTGCGGGTGCACCACCACCGGCCGCCGTGCCGGCAGCGCCCGCGCGAGCAGCACGAAGGCCTCCGCCGCGCCGGCCGTGAGCAGCACCCGGTTCGGGGGCAGGTCGTGCCGCTCGGCGACCGCGGCCCGCGCGACCCGGTCGTCGGGGTAGGCGGCGAGGCCGGTCAGGGAGTCGGCGATGCGTCTGCGCAGCCACTCCGGTGGGGTGTCCGTCCGGACGTTGACCGCGAGGTCGATGAGCTTGTCGTCCCTGACCTCGGCGTCACCGTGGTGGCGAAGGTCGTGGGCGTCGGTATGCGTGTGCATGTCCATGGCCGCCGTCGTGTGGGGGGTGGGGATGGTGGGGGGTGAGCCAGGCTCGCCAGCGATGTACCCGTGAGCTCGGGGCAACAACCGTGCGCCCGGGGCGTCTTCGTGCGACCGAACCGGGACGGAAGCGGCGAGAGCGCACGTTACGCGCCGGGTTTTCCGCTTCGGTACGAGCAGCACGGCCCGCGCACGTGCCACGGACGCCTCCGGTTCGCCCGCGTCCGCGCCCGCGCCCGTGCCCCAGTCCACGCACGTGCCCGGGACCACGCCCGCGCCCGGGACCACGCCCGCGCCCGCGCCCGGCGCGTGCACCGCCCCCGGCTCCGTACCCGCCGCCAGCAAGGCCGCCGCCTCCGCCACCGATGCCGTGCCCGTCGCGGCCAGCGGCAGGGCCGACGGATGCGGTACGGACACGGCCGCCAGCTCCTCGGCCGCGAACCCCCGTACCGGCACGCCGAGTACGGCCGCGGCCCCCGCGATCCCCGGCTCCGCCGCCCGCGCGTCGAGGGTGCCGAGGGACCGGACGGCCGTACGGGAAAGGCCCGCCTCCCGCAGCACCGCGTCCACGAGGGCCAGCACCTCGTCCACCGGGACGCCCGACCGGGCCCCCACACCGAGGTGCGCGGACGCCGCCCCATCCGATACCAAAGCCCCATGGCTGTGGTCGTCGCGCTCGGCGCGTTCCTCATGACGCTCTTCGGAGGATGGGTCGCCGGGCGCGTCACCGACCGGCGTCACCTCGTCCTCGGACTCTCCGGCGGGCTCATGCTCGGCGTCGTCGGACTCGACCTCCTGCCCGAGGCCCTGGAGGCCGCGGGGGACGAGGTGTTCGGCGTCCCGGAGGCCCTGCTGCTCTTCGTCGGCGGCTTCCTCTTCGCCCACGTCGTGGAGCGCCTGCTCGCCGTACGCCGGGCCGCGCACGGTGTCGCGGCCGACGAGAGGGTCCCCCAGGTCGGCCTCACGGCGGCCGCGGCGATGGTCGGCCACAGCCTCATGGACGGCATCGCGCTCGGCGCCGCCTTCCAGGTCGGCGGCGGCATGGGCGCCACCGTCGCCCTCGCCGTCATCACCCACGACTTCGCCGACGGCTTCAACACGTACACGATCACGAGCCTCTACGGGAACGCGCGCCGCAAGGCCCTCGCGATGCTCGTCGCGGACGCCGTCGCCCCGATCCTCGGCGCCGCCTCCACCCTGCTGTTCACCCTTCCGGAGGAACTTCTCGGCGGCTATCTCGGGTTCTTCGGCGGCGCCCTGCTCTACCTCGCCGCCGCCGAGATCCTGCCGGAGGCCCACCACGACCACCCCGCCCGCTCCACCCTGCTGTGCACGGTGACGGGCGTCGGCTTCATCTGGCTCGTGGTGGGGGCCTCCGGCGGCTGACCTCACGAAACCGGACCGCCGTCGGCACCCGCGCAGCGCTCCACGAACCGCGCCGCCGCCCCGGGCGCACCCGCCCAGTGCGTGTGCACGTAACTGGCGTGCACCCCTCCCCGCACGAAGCCCTCCACCCTCCGCTCCGGCTGCCGCAGCCCCCACGCGGCCCGCTCCCCGGCACCCGGCTCGATCACCGTGCGGTGGAACTCGTGCCCCCGCATCCGCGCCCCGGCCGGCGCGAGGACGCTGTCGCTGACGGCCACCGCGTCCCGGTACCCCAGCGTCAGCCGCTCCGACATGCGCGCGTCGGCGTCCAGCACCCCGCACATGGGCGTGCCGTCGAGGGACCGCGCCAGGTAGAGCAGCCCGGCGCACTCGGCCGCGATCGGCGCGCCCGAGGTGGCGAGCTCGGCCACGGCCTTCCGCAGCGGCTCGTTGGCGGACAGCTCGCCCCCGTACATCTCGGGGAAGCCGCCCCCGATCACCAGCCCGGAGGTCCCCCCGGGCAGCACCTCGTCCCGCAGCGGGTCGAAGGCGACGACCTCGGCCCCGGCGGCGGCAAGGAGTTCGGCGTGCTCGGCGTACGAGAACGTGAACGCGGCCCCGCCGGCCACCGCGATCCGGGGCCGGCCCGCGACCGGGCGCCCCACGACCTCCGGCGACCACGCCTCCGCGGACAGCTCCGGCGCCGACCGCGCGAGCGCGAGCAGCGCCTCCAGGTCGCACCCTGCCAGGACCTGTTCGGCCTGCGCCGCCACCGCCTCCACGGCGGCGGCCTGCCGCTCGGCCACCGGCACGAGCCCCAGGTGCCGCGACGGCGTCGCCACGGCGGGCGCCCGCCGCAGCACGCCGAGGACCGGCACCCCGGACTCCCCGAGCGCCTCCCGCAGCAGGTGCTCGTGCCGGTCGGTGGCCACCTTGTTGAGGATCACGCCCCCGATCCGCACCTCCGGGTCCCAGGACGCGAACCCGTGCACGAGCGCCGCCACCGACCGCGACTGCGACGACGCGTCCACGACCAGCACCACCGGCGCCCTGAGCAGCTTCGCCACCTGCGCGGTGGACGCCAGCTCCCCCTGGTCGGCGGCCCCGTCGTACAGGCCCATGACCCCCTCGACCACGGCCAGGTCGCAGCCGCGCGACCCGTGCAGGAAGAGCGGCGCCACCAGCCCCGTGCCGCACATGTACGCGTCGAGGTTGCGCCCCGGGCGGCCCGTCGCGAGCGCGTGGTAGCCGGGGTCGATGTAGTCCGGGCCGACCTTGTGCGGGGAGACGGCCAGGCCGCGGCCCGCGAACGCGGCCATCAGGCCGGTCGCGACCGTGGTCTTGCCCGCGCCCGAGGAGGGCGCGGCGACGACGAGACGTGCTACCACTCGATGCCCCGCTGGCCCTTCTGACCGGCGTCCATCGGGTGCTTGACCTTGGACATGTCGGTGACGAGGTCCGCGAAGTCCACCAGCTCCCGCGGCGCGTTGCGGCCGGTGATGACGACGTGCTGCTGCCCGGGCCGGTCGCGCAGCACCTCCACGACCTCGTTGACGTCGATCCAGCCCCAGTGCAGGAGGTAGGCGAACTCGTCGAGGACGTAGAACTTGTACTTCTCCTCCGCGAGGTCCCGCTTGACCTGCTCCCAGCCCTCGCGCGCCTTGTCCTCGTGCGACTGCTCGCCCTCGGCGACCTCGCGCTGGATCCAGGACCAGCCCTCGCCCATCTTGTTCCAGGTGACCGTGCCGCCCTTGCCGGTCTCGCCGAGCGCCTTGAGGGCGTTCTCCTCGCCGACCTTCCACTTGGCGGACTTCACGAACTGGAACACCCCGATCGGCCAGCCCTGGTTCCAGGCGCGCAGCGCCATGCCGAAGGCGGCGGTCGACTTCCCCTTGCCGACGCCCGTGTGCACCATCACCAGCGCGCGGTTGCGGCGCTGGCGGGTGGTCAGACCGTCGTCGGGAACGACGGTCGGCTGTCCCTGCGGCATTAAGCGGCCCTCCTGGTTGCCCGTGCTGCGTGCCCTGCCTGTCCTGCCTGTACGTCCCTGACGAGCCCGGCGATCGAGTCGGCGCGCAGCTCGTCCAGCGTCACGGCCGTGCCGCCGAGTTCGACGGCGAGCCGCCCCGCGAGCCCCAGCCGCACCGGGCCGGTCTCGCAGTCCACGACGACCGACGCCGTGCCCTCGGCGGCGTGCAGCCGCGCCGCGCGTGCGGCGAGCGTCACCGGGTCCCCGGCCGCCCGCCCCCCGGTCGCCCGCCCGTCCGTCACGACGACCAGCAGCGGGCGGCGCGAGGGGTCCCGCAGCCGCTCGACCCGCAGCACGTCGTGGGCCTTGAGCAGTCCGGCCGACAGGGGAGTGCGGCCCCCGGTGGGAAGCTGTTCGAGCCGCGCGGCGGCCGCGTCCACGGACGAGGTCGGCGGCAGCGCCACCTCGGCGTCCCGGCCCCGGAAGGTGACCAGGCCGACCTTGTCGCGCCGCTGGTAGGCGTCGAGGAGCAGCGAGAGCACCGCGCCCTTGACCGCGCTCATCCGCTGCCGGGCCGCCATCGAGCCGGAGGCGTCGACCGCGAAGAGCACGAGGTTGCCCTCGCGGCCCTCCCGGGTCGCCTGCCGCAGGTCGTCGCGCCGGACCACGAGCCCCGGGCCCGTCCGCCCGCGCGCCTTCTGGTGCGGGGCGGCGGCCCGCACGGTCGCCGCCAGGTGCAGCTTGGTCAGCGCGCCCCGGGGCCGGGTGGAGCCGGTCGTACGGCCGTGCTCGGTCCGGGCCCGGGAGCGGCGCCCGGCCGCGCCCTCGCCGAGTCCGGGCACGCTGAGCACCTTCGTGCGGAAGGGCTCGGCGGCCTTGACGGCGGCCCGCTCACCGGCCCCGGCCCCCGCCCTCTGAGGAGCGGGCGCGGGGGCGGGCTCGGGCTCGGGTACGGGTGTTTCCTCCGGCGCCGGTACGTCCTCGGGCGCCGGCCCGTCACCCTGCGGCGGAATCCCGCCGCCGTCCGGACCGCCCCCGCCGGGGCCGCCGTCTCCGGGGCCCCCGTCTCCCGGACCGCCGTCGTCCGGGCCGTCCGGCTCCGGCTCCGGGTCGGGGTCATCGCCCTTGAACCGTTCGAGGGTCTCGTCCAGCCTGTCCTCGTCGAGCCCCGGCGCGTCGAAGGGCGAGCGCCGGCGGCGGTGGGGGAGGGCCAGGAGCGCGGCCTGCCGCACGTCCTCGGAGGTGACCTCGGTCCGCCCGGCCCAGGCGGCGAGCGCGGTGGCCGTGCGGGCCATGACGATGTCGGCGCGCATGCCGTCCACCTCGAACGCGGCGCAGGTCGCGGCGATCTGGAGCAGCACCGCGTCCCCGAGCACCACCCGCGGCAGCAACTCCCGTGCGGCGACGATCCGTTCGCGCAGCTCGGCCTCCTCGCCGGCCCAGCGCGCGGCGAACGCGGCCGGGTCGTCCTCGAAGGCGAGCCGCCGCCGCACGACCTCCACCCGCTGCTCGGGGTCGCGGGAGGCGGCGACCTCCACGGTGAGCCCGAACCGGTCGAGGAGCTGCGGCCGCAGCTCGCCCTCCTCGGGGTTCATGGTCCCGACGAGCAGGAACCGCGCGGCGTGCCGCACGGAGACGCCCTCGCGCTCGACGTTCGAGAAGCCCATGGCGGCGGCGTCGAGCAGCAGGTCGATCAGGTGGTCGTGGAGGAGGTTGACCTCGTCCACGTACAGGATGCCCCGGTGCGCGTCGGCGAGCAGCCCCGGCTCGAACGCCTTCACGCCCTCCGCGAGCGCCTTCTCGATGTCGAGCGAGCCGACGAGCCGGTCCTCGGAGGCGCCGACGGGGAGTTCGACCATCCGCGCGGGCCGCTCGGCCCCCGGCCCCGCCTCGTGCGGCCCGTCCGGGCAGCCCGGATCGGGGGACGCCGGGTCGCAGCCGAACCGGCAGTCCGCGACCACCGGCACGACGGGAAGCAGCTCGGCGAGCGCCCGCACGGCGGTGGACTTCGCGGTCCCCTTCTCCCCCCGGACCAGCACACCGCCCACGGCCGGGCTGACGGCGTTCAGGAGCAGCGCGAGCCGCAGGTCGTCCATGCCGACGACGGCGGTGAACGGGTACCGGGTGCTCATCGGGTGGTCTCTCCTTCGGATCGCTGATGTTCGGACGACGGCACGCGGCCGCCGGGGAGGGGCCGGCGGGGGCCTCCCGTGCTCACGGCGCCCCCGGCGGCACGAACGGCAGCCCCGCCGGGGCGCCCTCCTCGATGAGCCGCAGCAGCGCGTCCGTGTCGGCGTGCTCCTCGATCAGGTCGCCGAGCCGGTCGAGCTGCTCCTCGCGCAGGGCGCCGAACGACGTGTCCGGGGCCGGGACGAACCGGCGTCCGGCCGCCGCCGCCACCTCCCGCAGGAACGCGCGCCGGAAGCCGTCGCTCTCCAGGGAGCCGTGCCAGTGGGTGCCCCACACGGAGCCGACCCGGCACCCGTCCAGGAAGGGCTCCCCGCCGCGTACGTCCGCGACGCCGTGGTGGATCTCGTACCCCTCGACCCGCTCGCCGAGCGCCTCGCCGACCGGCCGGGCCAGGGTCTTCCCGACCGCGAACCGCACCCGTACGGGCAGGAGTCCGAGCCCGTCGACCACACCGGCCCTCGACTCGACCTCGTCCTCGATCCGCTCGCCCAGGGCCTGGAAGCCTCCGCAGACGCCGAGCACCGGGCGGCCCTCGGCCGCGCGCCGGGCCAGGGCGTCCGCGAGGCCGCGCTCCCGCAGCCAGGCGAGCGCCTTCACCGTGCCGCGCGTGCCCGGTACGACCACCAGGTCCGCGTCGGCCAGCTCCTCGGGCCGGTCCACGAACCGGACGACCACGCCCGGCTCGGCCGCCAGCGCGTCCACGTCGGTGAAGTTGGACATCAGGGGGACGGCGCAGACGGCGACCCGCAGCACGTCCGCGCCGACCGGCGGCGCCACCACCGACTCGCGGACCGTGCCCCGCAGGGAGACCCGCAGTCCGTCCTCCTCGTCGATGCCGAGCCCGTGCGCGTACGGCAGGACGCCGAAGGTCCGGCGCCCGGTCAGGCCGTGCAGCATGTCGAGCCCGGGTTCGAGCAGGCTCACGTCGCCCCGGAACTTGTTCACCAGGTACCCGGCGACGAGCGACTGGTCCTCGGGGGACAGCAGCGCCGTCGTGCCGAAGAACTGGGCGAAGACCCCGCCCCGGTCGATGTCCCCGACCACCACCACGGGCAGCTTCGCGGCCCGCGCCACGCCCATGTTCACGATGTCGGTGCGCCGCAGGTTGATCTCGGCCGGGCTGCCGGCGCCCTCGCAGATCACCGCGTCGTACGTGCTCCGCAGCTCCTCCAGGCACGCCATGACCGGCTCGAACAGCTCCTTCTGCCGCCCCCCGTGCAGGGTCGTGCCGGGGGACGACCCGCCGGACCCCCCGAAGAACCCGCGGGCGCTCATCTCGCCCACCGGCTTCCCCATCAGGACGACCTGGCTGGACCGGTCGCCGCCCGGCTTGAGCAGCACCGGGTTCATCAGCGCGGTCGGCTCGACCCGGGCGGCCTGCGCCTGCATGGCCTGGGCCCGCCCGATCTCGGCGCCCTCGCGCGTGACGAAGGAGTTGAGGGACATGTTCTGCCCCTTGAACGGCGCCACCTTCAGGCCCTTGCGGACCAGCCAGCGGCAGATCCCGGCCGTCACGACGCTCTTGCCCGCGTCGGACGTGGTCCCGGCGACCAGCAGCCCCCCGCCCCTCATGCGTTCCCCCGCTTTCCGTGCTTCCTGCGCCTCACGGCGTCGGCGATCAGACGGCCGCCCGCACAGGCGACCAGGGTCAGCGCGGTCACCCGGCGCGAGAGCGCCACCGCCCGTTCGACGTCCGCCACCTCGACGGCCCGCCCCTCCCCGTTGAGCACCGGCCGGTGCTCGACGCGCCCGCCGTACGAGAGGGTGCCCCCGAGCCGTACGCCCAGCGCGCCCGCGAAGGAGGCCTCGACCGGGCCCGCGTTGGGGCTCGGGTGCTTCGACGCGTCCGCCCGCCAGGCCCGTACGGCCCCGCGCGGATTTCCCCCGGCGACGGTCGCGAGCGCGGCCGTCAGACGCGCGCCCGGCCAGCCGGCCAGGTCGTCGAGGCGGGCCGAGGCCCAGCCGAAGCGGCGGTGGCGGGGCGACTTGTGGCCGACCATCGCGTCCAGGGTGTTGACGGCCCGGAAGCCGACGAGTCCCGGCACGCCCGCGACCGCGCCCCAGAACAGGGCGCCGACCACGGCGTCCGAGGTGTTCTCGGCGACCGACTCGACGACCGCCCGGGCCATCGCCGGGCCGTCCAGGGACTGCGGGTCGCGCCCGCACAGGTGGGGCAGCCGCTCGCGGGCCACCTCCAGGTCCCCGGCGGCCAGCGCCCCGCCGATCGCGCGGGCCTCCCGGCCCAGGGTCGTCCCGCCGACGACGGCCCACACGGAGGCGGCGGTCAGCGCGACGGCGGCGGCCGGCCGGTCCCGCACGGCCCGGGCGGCGAGGGCGCCGAGGGCGGCGGTGGAGCCGGCGCAGACGGCGGTGTGCAGGGCGCCCCAGCCGCGGTGGTCGTGGTGGAGGCGCTTCTCGACGGCGGCGGCGGCCCGGCCGAACGCGGCGACGGGGTGGCCCCTGCGGGGGTCGCCGAGGAGCAGGTCGACGGCGAGGCCCGCGGCCGCTCCGTACGCGAAGACAGCGGTGGCTCTGGGACGGCCGGGCATGGCGCTGTGTCCTCACTCAGGGTCCGCGCCCTGGATCGACGTGACCGGCGGCGAGAGTTCCTGGCTCCCGGACCCCTCGGATCCGGTCACAGTGGCGGGACCGCGCCGGATTCGCACCGGACTTCCTCTGCTGCCGCCGTAATGGCCCCGGCAGTCCACCACGCCCCGAGAACGGGCGTCAACCCAGCCTTGACCTGCGGCGGCGCACTGTGCGGAGCACCACAGGGAGCGCCGTGGAGAGCACCACGGAAAAGCCGTGGGGAGCACCACGGAAAAGGGCCGGGCGGCCCGTACCCGAAGGTGCGGACCGCCCGGCCGGTGGAGCGGGGACCGTCAGACGACGATCAGGTAGATGCCGTACGCCACGGCCGCCAGGCACAGTCCGAAGCAGGCGTAGGCGCCGGTGCGGGCCAGGGCGGCGGAGCCTCCCCGGGCCGCGGCCTCCTCCTGCTTGGTGAGGCCGACGATGCCGAGGGTGAAGAGGCCCACCAGGACGACGGTGGCCACGAGGCTGACGCCGAAGACGGAGCCGAGGGCTGCCCAGTCGATCTTCATGTGGTTCTTTCCTTAGACCTTCGCGGCCGGGGCCGGGGGAGCGGTCGGGTCGGTGGGGGCCGGGGTGAGGATGGTCGCCTTGAGGTCCTCGTCGGTGACGGCGGCCACGGAGCCGGCCGGCGGCGGGGTGACGGCGGCGATGGCGGTGGTCACCACGCCCGCGGGCTCGGCGTCGGCGGCGTCGAGGTCGTCGGCCGTGACGTTGTGGTGGTCGACCGGCTTGCGGCGGGAGAGCGACCAGATGACGGCCGAGCCGGCCACGAGCAGGACCGCGACGGCGGCGATGCCCCAGGGGCCCTGCTTGGTGAGGAACTCGGCGCCGGCGCCGACCAGGCCCGCGGCGGGCAGGGTCAGGCCCCAGGCGACGAACATCCGGGTCGCGGTCGACCAGCGGACGACGCCGCCCTTGCGGCCGAGGCCGGCGCCCATCACGGCACCCGAGCAGGACTGGGTGGTGGAGAGGGAGAAGCCGAGGTGCGAGGAGGCCAGGATGACCGTCGCGGCGCTGGTCTGGGCGGCGAAGCCCTGCTGCGGCTGGAGGTCGGTGAGGCCCTTGCCCATGGTGCGGATGATGCGCCAGCCGCCCAGGTAGGTGCCGAGCGCGATGGCGACGCCGGCCGAGACGACGACCCACAGGGGCGGGTTCGAGCCGGGGGCGACGACGCCCTGGGTGACCAGGGCGAGGGTGATGATGCCCATCGTCTTCTGGGCGTCGTTGGTGCCGTGGGCGAGGGAGACGAGACCGGCGGAGGCGATCTGGCCGGCCCGGTAGCCCTTGGCCGTGGCCTTCGCCTCGGGGTTCGCGTTGATCCGGTACGTCAGCTTGGCCGCGAACATGGCGGCGAGGCCCGCGACGAGCGGCGCGGCGACGGCCGGGATGAGGACCTTGGTGACGATGGTGGAGCCGTTCACGGCCGCCCAGCCGGCCGACATGACCGCGGCGCCGATCAGGCCGCCGAAGAGCGCGTGCGAGGAGCTGGACGGGAGTCCGAGCAGCCACGTCAGCAGGTTCCACAGGATGGCGCCGACCAGCGCGGCGAAGATCACCTCTGTGCGGATGCCCTCTTCGTTGATGATCCCGCCGGAGATCGTCTTGGCGACCTCCACGGACAGGAACGCGCCGATGAGGTTGAGCACGGCGGACATGGCCACCGCCGTCTTGGGCTTGAGCGCACCGGTCGAGATGGTCGTGGCCATCGCGTTGGCGGTGTCGTGGAAACCGTTCGTGAAATCGAACACGAGAGCTGTCACGACCACAATGGCGAGCAGCAGCGTGATGTGTTCCATTTACCCAGGCAATCGTTTGACGTCAGTGGCTGGTCGAACGTAAGCAACCTGGGTGAACGGAAGATGAACTGGGGCGGGCGGCGTGGTGTCCCTAACCGGTGTCAAGAGATTCCGCTTGGCGCCCCAGAAGGGTCCCCGGGAAGGGGTGTCCACGATGCGGTCGCCCTGCAACCCCGGGTAATCCGGGCCCGCGCAAGGCCTCGGCGGTCCGTCCCGGTTCCGCCCGCACCGCCCCGTTCCGCTCCCCGGACCGGACCACCCGACCGGGGGACCCCGCCGAGGAGACCCGCGTCACTCTCCCGGGGAGGCCCCCGGCCACCGGAACGCGCCCCTCCGGACCTTCCGGTGGCACCCCGGTCCCGTCCTGCCGACACTGGGGGTGTGCGCCCGGCTACAGCGACGGCAGCGGCCGTCACCACCCTGCTCGGTGCCGGCGCGGCCGCGGTCGCGGCCGGCCGGTACGCCAGCGACCTCGCCCTCAAGGCGTCGTCCGTACGCCCCCTGCCCGGCGATCCGAGACTGACCGTGCACGCCACGGGTCCCGACCGGATCACCCTCACCCGCAGCCTCGCCTCGCTGCGCCCCGGCACGTACGGCATGGAGGGCCACGGCCTGCACGCCGTCCTCGGCCCCGTCCTCGACCGGGCCCCGCACACCGCCGACACCGTCGTCCGGCGCCTGGAGCGGATCGAGCTCGGCGCCCCCGGGCCCGGCGCCCGCGTCCGGCTCACCCCCGCGCTCCACCGGGGCACGCCCACGAGCGCCCTCGGGCTCGACCACGAGGACGTGGAGATCCCCGGCGAGCTCGGCCCGCTGCCCGCCTGGCTCGTGCCCGCCCCGCGCACCACCTGGGTGATCGCCCTGCACGGCCTCGGCACCACCCGCGAGCACCCGCTCAACGTCGTCCCCTTCTACCACCGGCACCGCATCCCGGTCCTCGTCCCCGCCTACCGGGGCGACGAGGGCGCGCCCCCCTCCCCGGACGGCCTCGCCCACCTCGGCGACTCCGAGTGGCGGGACGTCGACGCCGCCCTCCGCTACGCCGTCCGCCGGGGCGCCCGCAAGGTCGTCCTGCACGGCTGGGGGCCCGGGGCGTCGATGGCCCTGCGCGCCGCCGCCGCATCGGGGGTCCGCGACCGGATCGGCGGCCTCGTCCTCGACTCCCCGGTCCTGGACTGGGAGGTCACCCTCCGCAGCCTCGCGTCGGCCCGGCACGTCCCCGGCTTCCTGGTCCCGCTCGCCGTCCGCGCCGCCCGGGGCAGGACCGGCCCGCACGGCGACCTGCTCCGGCTCGCCTCGGCCCCCGGCGCCCTGCGTGCCCCGGCCCTCCTCTTCCACGGCCCCGAGGACGCGATCGCCCCCTGGGAGCCCTCCGTCGAACTCGCCGCCCGCCGCCCCGACCTGATCAGCCTGAGGACCGTCCGGGACGCCCCGCACGCGGCGATGTGGAACCCGGACCCGGTCCACTACGAGGAGTCCCTGCGGCGCTTCCTCGTCCCGCTGCTCTGAGTCCCCCGGCACTGCTCCGGGGGCCGTCCGGCACCGGCCCGAGGCCTCCCCCGCACCGGCCGGGAGCGCCGGGCCGGAGGACTCCGCGCGATCTTCCCGAAGTCTCCGCGAGGCCTCCGTACCGTCTCCGCCGGGTCTCCGCGCGCCCCGTTCCGACGGCGCGGCCGGTTCCGATTGGGCTTTCGGGCCGTCAGCGGGAAGACTGCCCCCGTGACGTCTCGAAAGCCCGATGAACCATTGGCGCGCAACTCCAGACTCCGACTCGTCCGCCCACGGTCGCTGGCCACCGCCCGACGGGCCGTGACGACCCGGCGCACCCGGCCGGCGCCGCGGCCGCCCGAGGGCACTCCGCCCCGCGCGGAACTCGCCCGCCAGGCCCGCCACGTCCTCGCCGACGCCGTACGGATCGCCCGCTGGGCCGCCGTCGAGGGCGGGGCCCGCACGGCCCCCCGCACCGGCCCCGGCGCCGTCCCCCCGCAGGAACGGGCCGCCGCCGCGCTCGACCTGACGCCCGGCCAGGTCCGGGCCGGCTGGGACCGCGCCCGGCTCGCCGGACTCGTCGAACTCCACGGCGACACCGCCCGCCCCGGCTGGCGGCTGCACGCCTGGGACCGCGACGACTCCGCCGTGCTGCGCGGCTGGGTCGCCCTCTTCGACGCCTGGTCCCTGGTGCACCCGGCCCCCGAGGGGGTCGCCCCGGGCGCCGTCGCCGAGGTCGTCGAGGCCGTCCCGCAGGTCCTCTCGCTCCTCCAGCTCTCCCAGGGCCCGGTCCCCGTCCCCGCCCTCCTCGACCTCCTCGGCCAGCGGGTCGAGGAACTCCGCGGTGAGCGCTGCGAGGTCCCCGCGCCCGAACAGGCCCCCGAGGTGCCGGCGGTCCCCGAGGCCCCCGCCGGGGGAGGCACCGCCGGGCTCCCCGCCCTCCTCGACTGGGCCCTGGAGGGACTGGCCGCCGTCGGCGCGCTCACCCTGGACCCCGGCACCGGCGAGCGCCACGCCACCCTGACCCCGCTCGGCAACTGGGCCGTGTGGGTCAAGCTGGAGCAGATCTGCGTCGCCGCGCAGAGCCCCGCGGGCAACATCGAGCAGTCCGCCGAGGACATGCTCCGCGGCTGCGCCCGGCTCACCCCCGGCCCGGCCCGCGACGAGTACCGCGCCTGGCTCGCGGCCCGCACCCTCTCCAGCGCGGTGGCCGAACTCCTCGCCGTCGCCCGGGGCGAGGACGCCCTGCTGCGCGGCCTCGCCTTCGAGGCGCTGCGGGTCGTCGGCGCCCCCGCCGAGGCCGAGGTCCGGGCCACCGTCGCCGAACCCCCGCTGCGCCCGTACGCGCTGCTCTGGCTCGCCGAGTACGAGGGCGCCGACCCCGACGACGCCCAGGAGGTGCTGACCCGGGAGGAGGCCACCTGGCTCTGGGTGGACACCGCCGCGGCCGTCGCCGACCACGGCGAGAGCGCGCTGCTCGTCCGCCACCTGGACTCCGCCGTGCAGGGCACCGTCCCCGCGCTGCTCGACGAGGTCCGGGCCGTCGGCCACCCCCGTACCGTCCAGGTCCTGGTCGCCCTCGCCGCGGCCCACCCGGACCCGGCCCTGGCCAAGGCGGTCCGCAGGGCCGCCTTCCAGGTCCACACCGGGGGAGCGTGACGCACGGCGCCGGAGGGACCGGGCCGCCGGAGGGGGCCCCGGCGCCTGGCTACTCCGCGGCGCCGGGGACGTACGTCCCGAAGCTCCAGACGTTGCCCTCGGCGTCCCGGGCCATGTAGTCCCGGGCGCCGTACTCCTGGTCCGCGGGCGGCGTCAGGACCTCCACCCCGTGGGCGACCGCGCGCGCGTGGTGCTCGTCCACGTCGTCCACGTGCACGAAGACGCCCGCGGGACCGGCACCGGCCATCGCCTTGTCGAAGGCGCTCCCGGTGCCCCTGCTGCCCAGCATCACGACCCCGTTCCCCAAGGACAGCTCGGCGTGCACGACGCGCCCGTCCTCGCCCTCGTACACACCGTTCGCGGTGAAGCCGAAGCCCTGCGTGAGGAGCTCGATCGCCGCCTTCGCGTCCTCGTACACCAGCGTCGGACAGATGTGGGGCGCCCCGGTCATCCCGACCACGTCCTCTCGAAATCGGCGGCATGTGATCCAGGTCTCAGTCTCGCAGTCGCCACTGACAACGCCGCGGGAGCCTCAGCGGAAGGTGTCGCACCGGGCCATGTCGCCCGTCTCATACCCCCGGTAGAACCACTGCTGCCGCTGCGCCGCCGAGCCGTGGGTCCAGCTCTCCGGCGTCACCCGGCCCTGGAACCTCTCCTGGATCCGGTCGTCGCCCACCGCGGCCGCCGCGTCCATGCCGTCCCGGATGTCCTGGTCGGTGAGCTTCGTCAGCAGCAGCCGGCCGGTCTTCTCGTCGGGCGTGGTCGTCGCGTGCCGCGCCCACACGCCCGCGTAGCAGTCGGCCTGGAGCTCGACCCGCACCGCGTTGGAGTCCGCGCCGGTCCGCCCGTCCTGGGCGCGGCCCAGGGTCCCCATCAGGTTCTGGACGTGGTGGCCGTACTCGTGCGCCACCACGTACGCCTGGGCGAAGGGCCCGCCGCTCGCCCCGAACTTGGTGCGCAGCTCCTCGAAGAACCCCAGATCCAGATAGACCCGCCGGTCGCCGGGGCAGTAGAACGGTCCCACCGCCGAGGTCGCCGTGCCGCACGCGGTCCCGACCCGCTGGGCGAAGAGTTCGGTGGGGGCGGTGCTGTAGGTCCCGCCCCGGCGCGCGTACTCGCTCCGCCAGTAGTCCTGCACGCTGTTGACGACGGCCACGATCCGGCAGTCGTCGCGCGTGTTGGCGTCCGAGCCCTTCTTGCAGACCTGGTCCACCCGGGTGGCCGACGACGAGGTCGCGGCCGGCTGGTCACCGCCGTCCGAGAGCCCCAGCTGCTCGGGGCCCACCCCGAAGAACAGCCCCAGGACCAGAGCGACGAAACCGATGATCCCGCCGCCGATGGTCGCCCCGCCGCCCGGGATCCGGCCTCCCCGGGAGTCATCGACCTCCGAGGTGTCCAGATCGGCGTTGTCGTCGAACTGCACGGTCCACCACCCTCCGCTGTCCGCCGGGCAGTGACCGCCGCCCTGCGCCGAGTATCGGACGCCCGTGTACCCGGCGCTTCTTTTGCGAAGCGCCGGTGGGAGCGGCGGGCGGGGGAGGCCCGGACGGAGGCGGTCCGCCGGGAGCGGCGGGCGGGGGAGGCCCGGACGAAGGGGACCCGCGCCCCATATGGCCGAAAACCAGTTGCAGGGGCCCGTTAGACTGGCCGTATGGCCATTCTCCCCGTGCATTAGCGGCGTCGAAGCCCTCCACCCCGTCCTTCCGCCGTTTCCCCACCGCCCTGGAGTCTGTCCGTGATCACCGCTTCCGGCATCGAGCTGCGCGCCGGCGCCCGCGTCCTCATCGAGTCCGCTTCCTTCCGCGTCGCCAAGGGCGACCGCATCGGCCTGGTCGGCCGCAACGGAGCGGGCAAGACCACCCTCACCAAGTGCCTCGCCGGCGAGGGCCAGCCGGCCGGCGGCACCATCACCCGCTCCGGCGAGGTCGGCTACCTCCCGCAGGACCCCCGCACCGGCGACCTCGACGTCCTGGCCCGCGACCGCATCCTCTCCGCCCGCGGCCTCGACACCCTCCTCAAGAAGATGCGGGCGAACGAGGAGCGGATCGCCACCGGCAGCGGCGCCACCCGCGACAAGGCCCTGCGCCAGTACGAGCGCCAGGAGACCGAGTTCCTCACCAAGGGCGGTTACGCGGCCGAGGCCGAGGCCTCCACCATCGCCGCCGCCCTCGGTCTGCCCGACCGGGTCATGGGCCAGCCGCTGCACACCCTCTCCGGCGGTCAGCGCCGCCGCGTCGAACTCGCCCGGATCCTCTTCTCGGACGCCGACACGCTCCTCCTCGACGAGCCCACGAACCACCTCGACGCCGACTCGATCGTCTGGCTGCGCGACTACCTGAAGACCTACCGCGGCGGCTTCATCGTCATCTCCCACGACGTGGACCTGGTCGAGACCGTGGTCAACAAGGTCTTCTACCTGGACGCCAACCGCTCCGTGATCGACGTCTACAACATGGGCTGGAAGCTCTACCAGCAGCAGCGCGAGGCCGACGAGAAGCGCCGCAGGCGCGAGCGCCAGAACGCCGAGAAGAAGGCCGCCGCGCTCAACTCGCAGGCCGACAAGATGCGCGCCAAGGCCACCAAGACCGTCGCCGCGCAGAACATGGCCAAGCGCGCCGAGCGCCTGCTCTCCGGCCTGGAGGCGGTGCGCGCCTCCGACAAGGTCGCCAAGCTGCGCTTCCCGGAGCCCGCGCCCTGCGGCAAGACCCCGCTGACGGCCGAGGGCCTGTCCAAGTCGTACGGCTCCCTGGAGATCTTCACCGACGTCAGCCTCGCGATCGACAAGGGCTCGCGCGTCGTCATCCTCGGCCTCAACGGCGCCGGCAAGACGACCCTGCTGCGTCTGCTCGGCGGGGTCGAGAAGCCCGACACCGGCGAGGTCACCCCGGGCCACGGCCTCAAGCTCGGCTACTACGCCCAGGAGCACGAGACGCTCGACCCGGACCGCACCGTCCTGGAGAACATGCGCTCGGCCGCGCCCGACCTCGACCTGGTCGAGGTGCGTAAGACGCTGGGCTCGTTCCTGTTCTCCGGCGACGACGTCGACAAGCCGGCCGGGGTGCTCTCCGGCGGCGAGAAGACCCGGCTCGCCCTGGCGACCCTGGTCGTCTCCTCGGCGAACGTGCTCCTCCTCGACGAGCCCACCAACAACCTGGACCCGGCCAGCCGCGAGGAGATCCTCGGCGCGCTGCGCACGTACAAGGGCGCCGTCGTCCTCGTCACCCACGACGAGGGGGCCGTGGAGGCGCTCGACCCGGAGCGGATCATCCTGCTCCCGGACGGCGTCGAGGACCTGTGGGGCGCGGACTACGCGGACCTGGTGGCCCTGGCCTGACCCCCGCCGGGGCCTCGGGAAGCCCTCGCGGGGCCCCGGAAAGGCCCCCGCGGACCGTCCCCGGGCCCCTTCCGGACCTTTCCCGGACCCCCTCCGGACCCTTCCCGGGCCCGAAACGATCATTCGGGGCTGGATCATTCGGCTCATCGGTGATCCTTCATCTGAGTGAGGACGTCTCGTACCCGTCGGCGCGGTGCTCTGCTGAATCCTTCCGGCAGGCCCGCGCCGCACGCGTCTCCCCGGCGCGCCGCTGACCTGGTACTTCCCGCCCCGGCCGGTGCGGCGGCGCCTTTCCCCGTGATCGGAATTCAGGGTTCCGGTCGTGGCGACGGGGTACGCGTCCACCAACGAAGCGGCACGGACCTTGTCGAATGGGTGGCCAGGACGGACAGGAGGGGTGATCATGAGAAGTCCAGAGCGCACTTCCCATGAGGAGGCACGGGTGGCCGAGACTCTGAAGAAGGGCAGCCGGGTGACCGGCGCCGCGCGCGACAAGCTCGCGGCAGACCTGAAGAAGAAGTACGACTCCGGTGCGAGCATCCGGGCGCTGGCCGAGGAAACCGGCCGCTCCTACGGATTCGTCCACCGGATGCTCAGTGAGTCCGGAGTCACGCTGCGCGGACGCGGCGGAGCGACACGGGGCAAGAAGGCGGCCTCGGCCTGACGAGGGGCGGCCCGACCGGGCCACCGGGTCTCCCGGTGGCCGACCCGGTCGGCCCCGCGGCCGGCCGGGTGGTTACTGTGCAGTCACTTAGCATCGGACGCAGTGCTGCACCGGAACCGGAGGCGCCCCATGACCACGCTCGACGACTCTGAGCTCGTATTCGACAAGGACGGTGTACGGCTTGCCGTCGAGGACGCCGTCGCCACGGTGACCTTGACCAATCCGGCGAAGCGCAACGCCCAGTCTCCCGCTCTGTGGCGGGCGTTGACGGAAGCCGGGCGGTCGTTGCCGGGCAGCGTGCGGGTCGTGGTCCTGCGCGGCGAGGGCAAGTCCTTCTCCGCCGGGCTCGACCGGCAGGCGTTCACGCCCGAGGGCTTCGACGGCGAGCCGTCCTTCCTCGACATGGCGCGCGGGTCCGACGAGGACCTCGACGCCGTCATCGCCGAGTACCAGGAGGCGTTCACCTGGTGGCGCCGCGGCGACCTCGTGTCGATCGCGGCCGTCCAGGGGCACGCCATCGGCGCGGGCTTCCAGCTCGCCCTCGCCTGCGACCTGAGGGTCGTCGCCGAGGACGTGCAGTTCGCCATGCGCGAGACCAGCCTGGGCCTCGTCCCCGACCTCACCGGCACGCACCCCCTCGTCTCCCTCGTGGGCTACGCCCGCGCCCTGGAGATCTGCGCCACCGGGCGCTTCGTGCACGCCGACGAGGCCGAGCGCATCGGCCTCGCCAACCTCGCCGTGCCCGCCGACCAGCTCGACGCGGCCGTACGGGACCTCACCGCCGCCCTGCTCGCGGCACCCCGCGACGCGGTCAACGAGACCAAGGCGCTCCTCCAGGGCGTCTCCGGCCGCTCCTACGAGGAGCAGCGCGTCGCCGAGCGCGCCGCCCAGGGCCGCCGCCTGCGCGACCTCGCGGGCCTCGGCGACTGATCCGGGCGGGCCCCGGCGCCTTCTCAGCGCAGTTCCGACACCAGTACCGTGACCGCGGTCGCCCCGACGGCGGCCGCGGTCGCGGCGCTCCGGGCGGCGCGGGCCACGTCCAGCGGGCGGCGGCCCGCCGTCACGGCCAGCTCGACCCGCAGCACCTCCCCGCTCCGGCGCACCGGCGGCCCCAGCGCGTCCGTCACCCCCGCCACCCCCTCGACCCGCAGCACCGCCAGGGCCACCGGATCGTCCGTCGCCGGGGAGGGGCGCCCCGGCGGGGGAGCGGCCGGCCCCTCCGCCGGCGCCGCGTCGAGCAGCTCCGTCACCCGCAGGTCCACGGCCGCCACCCGCAGCCCGATGCCGTCCGCCGCCCCGAGCAGGGCCGTCCGCAGCTCCTCGGACACCTCCGGCAGCGGCCGGCCCGCCACCGCCCCGAACTCCGCCGTGATCCGCAGCGGCCCCGGCGGCAGAGCGCCCGGCGGCACCGGCAGCGGCTCCGGGCCCGGCTCCCCGTCCGGATCGGGCCCGACCCGGAGCCCGCCCGGCACCACCCCCCGTACCGCCGCGGCGGCCCCGTCGAGGACCTGCCGCACCGCCCGCTCCGTGATCCAGGCGCCGTCCTCCGCCACACCCAGGGGCAGCAGCCTGCCCGGGGCCAGGCGGTCCCGGACCGCCGCCGTCCAACCCTCAGCCGTCGTCATTCCCCCAGACTGCCGCATCGGCGGAGCGGAAAGGGGGAAACGCCCTTAATGTGAGCGAGGAACCCCGAAATATCCCAGAAGGGGCGAAACCTGATGACGGACACCACCCACACCGGAGACTCCGGCCCGGACGAGTCGCGCCGCGCCTCCGTGACCAAGCGCGGCGGCGGTCCCGCCGCCACCCGCGGCAAGACGACCATCGCCGACGGCGTGGTCGAGAAGATCGCCGGCCTCGCCGCGCGTGACGTCGACGGCGTCCACGACATGGGCAGCGGCCTCTCCCGCACCTTCGGCGCCGTGCGCGACCGGGTCCCCGGGGGCAGCAGCAAGTCGAACGTCACCCGAGGGGTCAAGGCCGAGGTCGGCGAGGTGCAGACCGCGCTCGACCTGGAGATCGTCGTCGAGTACGGATACGCCATCTCCGACGTCGCGGGCAACGTCCGGGAGAACGTCGTCAACGCCGTGGAGCGGATGACCGGCCTGGAGGTCGTCGAGGTCAACATCGCGGTCAGCGACGTCAAGCTGCCCGACGACGAGGACGACGACGAGGGCGACGACGACCAGCGCCGCCTCCAGTAAGCAGCCCGTACACAACCCGTCGATCCCCGCACGCACCGGACAACCGGCGGACAGGGCCAGGAAAGGGACTCGGAATGAGCATGGCGGTGGTCGGCCTGTTGGCCGGCATGGCTCTCGGCTTCGCCGGATACTTCGGCGGTTTCGGAGCGTTCGTACTGGTCGCGGCCCTCGGGGCGGTCGGCTTCGTGGTCGGCCGCTTCGCCGACGGGGACCTCGAACCCGGCGACCTGTTCCGGGGACGCGAGCGCGGCGACCGGCGGCGGTGACGCGGGGTGGCGACGGACCTTGCAGCAGCCCCGGCGGCGGACGCGGCCCGCGATCCGGTACGCGACCGGGGAGCGACCGACATCGCCGACCGGGTCGTCGCGAAGATCGCCGCCCAGGCGGCCCGGGAAGCGCTCGACCGCGTCCCGAAGGGGGGCTCGAAACCCCACGCCTCGGTCGTCGTCCACCGGGACGCCGCCCGCGTCGCGGTGACCCTCGAACTCGACTACCCCTCCGACGTCGGCCGCCAGTGCGGCGCCGTCCGCAGCCGGGTCCGCAGCCGGGTGGAACACCTCGTGGGCCTGGAGGTCCACGAGGTGACCGTCGACGTGGAACGCCTCCACTCCGCCCACACCCGCGACGACACGCCGAGGGGCCGCCTCTCATGACCACCACCCCCGCACCGGACCCCTCTCCCGTCCGGGACGAGGACGAGAAGAAGCCCGCCACCGCCCCCGCGGCCCCCGCCCGCCGCTTCTGGGCGGTGCGCCGCGTTCCCGCCGCCCTGCTCGCCGCCGTCGTCCTCGGCGGCGCCGGGCTGCTCCTCTACGACGTGGCGGCCGTACGGGCCGACCACTCCGCCATGGCCTGGCGCAAGGAGGCGGCCGACGGCCTCGCGACCCGGCCGCTCGACTCCACCTGGGTCCTGGCCGGCGCGTCCCTCGCGGCGGCCCTCGGCCTCTGGCTCCTGTTCCTGGCCCTCACCCCCGGACTGCGCTCCGTCCTGCCCATGCGCCGGGACCACCCCGACGTACGGGCCGGACTCGACCGCGGGGCCGCGTCGCTCATCCTGCGGGACCGCGCCATGGAGGTCTCCGGCGTGCAGTCCGCGAAGGTGCGCGTCCGCCGCTCCAGGGCGACCGTCCGGGCCGTCTCGCACTTCCGGGACCTCGACGAGGTCCGCGCCGACCTGGAGCACGCGATCGCCACCGGCGTCGACGAACTCGGCCTCGCCCGCCCGCCCGCGCCGAAGGTGCGGGTGGCCCGGCCGCCCCGGAAGGGATGAGCGGCCCGATGACGTCCTCCGAGAAGACCGCACCCCGCGTGAAGACGCTCCGTACGGAGGCACCACGCGAGGAGACACCCCGCACGAAGACCCCGGCACCCCCGGAAGGAGCCCGCAGGTGACCGTCGTCCTGCGCCGCGTCAACCGCGTCCTGCTCGGCCTGGCCGGGCTGGTCCTCGTCGCCCTCGGCGGCTCCGTCCTCGCCGCCGCGGCCGGCCTCTCCGTACCGTCCTGGTGGCCCTGGTCGGGCCCCTCCGACGTCCTGCTCACCACCGCCGACCGACAGCGCTGGCGGGACGAGGGCTGGTGGTGGCCGGTGGTCATCGCCGTCCTCGGGCTGCTCGTCCTGCTCGCCCTGTGGTGGCTGATCGCCCAGTTCCGGCGGGCCCGGCTCGCCGAGGTCGCCGTCGACAGCGGCGACGGCGACGAGGCCGTCCTGCGCGGCCGGGCCCTGGAGGGCGTCCTGGAGGCCGACGCCGCCTCCCAGGACGGCGTGGAGCGGGCCCGGGTCTCCCTCACCGGCCGCCGCACCGCACCCCGCGCCCGCGTGAAGCTCCGCCTCGAACCGTACGCGGCCCCGGCCGACGCCCTCGCCACCCTCGGCTCCCAGGCGCTCGCCAACGCCCGCGCCTCGACCGGCCTGTCCGCGCTGCCCACCGAGGCCCGCCTGCGCGCGGCGAAGCACCGCGCCCGCCGGGTCGCCTGACGGGACGCCCGACGGGCGGGGTCAGAAGCCGCTGCGGGCCCCGCCGTCCACCGGCAGCATCAGACCGGTCAGGTACGAGGCGGCCGGCGACAGCAGGAAGGCCGCCGTCCGCCCGAACTCCTCCGGCGTGCCGTACCGGCGCAGCGGGATCGCCGCCTCGTTCGCCGCGCGGGCCGCGTCCGCGTCCCCGGAGAGCGCGTCCAGGGAACGCACCCGGTCCGTGTCGATCCGGCTCGGCAGGAGTCCGACCACCCGCACCCCGCGCGGCCCCAGGTCGTTGGCCAGGGACTTGGCGAACCCGGCGAGCCCCGGGCGCAGCCCGTTGGAGATCGCCAGGCCCAGGATCGGCTCGTGGACCGAGCCGGACAGGACGAAACCGATCACCCCGCCCTCGCCCAGCGTCCCGGCCGCCGCGCGGGCCAGCCGCACCGCCCCCAGGAAGACGGTGTCGAAGGCGGCGGACCACTGCTCGTCGGTGTTGTCCGCGGCGAAGCCGGGCGCCGGGCCGCCGACGCTGATCAGGACGCCGTCGAAGCCGCCGAACCGGGACCGCGCCTCCGCGATCAGCCGGGCCGGGGTCCCCGGGTCGGCGTTGTCGGCCGCGATCCCGGCCGCGCCCGGCCCCAGCGCCTCCACGGCCTCGGCGACCGCCTTCTCCTCGCGCCCGGTCACCAGCACCTTGGCGCCCTCCGCGAGCAGCGCCTCCGCCGAGGCCCGGCCGAGCCCCCGCGTCGCGCCGGTCACCACGTACACACGGTCCTTCAGTCCGAGATCCATGGCCCTATCCTGCCGGGTCCCGCTCCTCCGCTGCCAGCGCGAGCGCCGTGCCCACCAGGCCGATGTGGCTGAAGGCCTGCGGGAAGTTGCCCAACTGGCGGCCGGTCGCCGGGTCGTACTCCTCCGCGAGCAGCCCCACGTCGTTGCCGAGCGCGACCAGCCGCTCGAAGAGCACCCGCGCCTCCTCGGACCGCCCCGTCATCCGCAGGGCGTCCGCCAGCCAGAACGAGCAGACCAGGAAGGTGCCCTCCTGCCCCGGCAGACCGTCGAGCGCCGTCGACTCGGCGCTGTAGCGGCGCACGTAGCCGTCGTGCATCAGCTCCGCCATGACCGCGTCCACCGTGCCCACCACCCGGGGGTCGTCCGGCGGCAGGAAGCCCACCTGCGGGATGAGCAGGGTGGCGGCGTCCAGCTCCTGCGAGCCGTACGACTGCGTGAAGGTGTTCCGCACGGGGTCGTACGCCCTGTCGCACACCTGGGCGTGGATCTCGTCCCGCATGGTCCGCCACCGGGCCGCGTCCCCCGGCAGCGACGGATCGGCCTCCAGGGTCCGCACGGCCCGGTCGGCGGCCACCCAGGCCATCACCTTCGAGTGGGTGAAGTGCCGGCGCGGCCCGCGCACCTCCCACAGCCCCTCGTCGGGCTCCCGCCAGACCGCCTCCAGGAACCCCAGCAGGCTCAGCTGGAGGTTCCAGGCGTGCCGCTCCGCCGGGATCCCGGCCTCCCGCGCCCGGTTCAGCGAGTCCATGACCTCGCCGTACACGTCGAGCTGGAACTGGTCCACGGCCGCGTTCCCGGTCCGCACCGGCGTCGAGTCGGCGTACCCCCGCAGCCACGGCAGGGTCGTCTCGGGCAGCCGCCGCTCCCCGGCCGGGCCGTACATGATCTGGAGGTCGGCCGGGTCGCCCGCGACCGAGCGCAGCAGCCAGTCCCGCCAGGCGGCGGCCTCCTCCAGGTACCCGGCGGCGAGCAGCGCGCCGAGGGTCAGGGAGGAGTCGCGCAGCCAGCAGGAGCGGTAGTCCCAGTTCCGCACGCCGCCGACCTCCTCCGGCAGGGAGGTGGTGGGGGCGGCGACGATCCCGCCGGTGGGGGCGTACGTGAGCGCCTTCAGGGTGATCAGGGAGCGCAGCACCGCCTCCCGGTGGGGCCCCCGGTAGGTGCAGCGGGCCGTCCACTCCCGCCAGTCCGCGAGCGACTGCTCCAGGGCCTCGAAGGGGTCGATCAGATCGGGGCGCGGCTCGTGCGAGGGGTGCCAGGTCAGCACGAAGGCCACCTTCTCGCCGGCGGCGACGGTGAAGGCGGAGCAGGTGGAGAACTGCTGGCCCCAGGTCTTCACGTGCGGCTCGCTGCGCAGCCAGACCGCGTCGGGCCCGGCGACCGCCACCCGGTGCCCGTCCGACCTGCGCATCCAGGGCACGATCGAGCCGTAGTCGAAGCGCAGCCGCAGGACGGCGCTCATCTCGACGCTGCCGCTGATCCCCTCGACGATCCGCATCACGTCGGGGTACGCGTCCCGCTGCGGCATGAAGTCGACGACCTTGACGGTGCCGGTGCGGGTCTCCCAGTACGTCTCCAGGACGAGGGAGTCCTCGGCGTAGCGGCGGGAGGTGCAGGTCGTGGCGCCCTTGGGGGCGATCCGCCAGTGCCCGTTCTCCTCGTCGCCGAGGATGGCGGAGAAGCAGGCGGCCGAGTCGAACCGGGGCAGACACAGCCAGTCGACCGATCCGTCGCGGCCGACGAGCGCGGCGGTCTGGAGATCGCCGATCATGGCGTAGTCGTCGATGCGTTGCGTCACGCTCGGGCTGTTCCCGGAAGCGGCGCAGGTCAATCAGCGGGACGGTGCGGCCAGGGTCTCCGCGGTGTCCGGTTCCGGCGGTCCGGCGGCCCCGGACGCGGCGGCGGCCTCCCGGTCGCGCTTCTCGCGGCGCACCAGGATCACCCAGCCGACGGGCACGCCGGCCGCGAAGAGCCACCACTGCACGGCGTACGCCATGTGGGCGCCGATCGAGTCGTGGTCGGGTTCGGGGATCTGCTCGATGGTGCCGCCGGCCGGTTCGGGCGCGGTCTGCTCGACGTAGCCGCCGAGGACCTCGCGGCCGATGAGCTCGGCCTGCTGCCGGCTGTCGATCAGCATGACCTGCCGGTCGGGCAGGCCCTTGAGGTCCTTGATGCCGCTGGCGCCGGTCGTCTCGTCCGCCTTGAGGCGGCCGGTGATCGTGACCTCGCCCTTCGGGACGGGCGGCACCGCCGGGTAGGAGTGCTGGTCGGCGGCGGCCGGGACCCAGCCCCGGTTGACGACCAGGACCTTCCCGTCCCGCAGGACCAGCGGGGTCAGGACGTGCACGCCGATCCGGTCGTCGGAGGAGGTGCGGCGGCGGACGACCACCTCGTGGGCGGTGTCGAAGGTGCCGGTGGCGGTGACCGGGCGCCAGTAGTCGGTGCGCGGGACGGTGTGGCCGGGGGAGGTCAGCTCCTCGACCGGCACCGGGGCCGCGCCGATGCTGTCCTCGATCAGGGCGTTCTGGGCGACCCGGCGCTCGTGCCGGTGGAACTGCCAGAAGCCCAGCTCGATCATCGTCGGGACGAGGACGAGGGCGATCAGGGTGAGGATCACCCACTGCCGGGACAACAGGAAGCGGTACACCCCATGACCGTACAGCGGGAGCCACGGGGTGCACGCAGGGGGGTTCGGCGGGCTCGGGGACCGCCGTCCGGAATCGTTTCTCCGGTTCTCGTCCTCACACCTTGTCGACGATGCCCACCTTCCCCTCCGCGCGGGCGCAGTGGCCGCCGCAGTACCAGCTGCCCTCCACCTCGACGCCCTGGCCGATGATCTGGACCCGGCAGTGCTCGCAGATGGGCGCCATGCGGTGGATGGCGCAGGCGAAGCAGTCGAAGACGTGCACCGCGCCCTGCGCGTGCACCTCGAACGACATGCCGTAATCGTTTCCGCAGACCTCACAACGTGCCATGCGCCACAGGGTGGGGCTCCCCGCGGACGCGCGCCGTCCGGCACGCCCGGGGGGCCCGGGGACGTCACCCGTCTGCCGGGGCCACGTCCCGCAGCAGCTGGGTGTAGGCGGCCTCGTCGACGACGGGCGTGCCGAAGGACCGGGCCTTGAGGGTCTTGGAGGTGGCCGCGTCCGGGTCGTTGGTGACGAGGAGGCTCGTCAGCCGCGACACGCTGCCGGCCACGTGCAGACCGGCCTCGACGGTCCGGTCCTCCAGGAGCTCGCGGTCGACGGAGGTGTCCCCGGAGAACGCCACCCGCATCCCCTGCTTGAGCGGCTTGTCGGTCTCGTACCGGCCGGGATTGGGGTACGGGCAGGCCGGCCGCTTCCGCGAGGGGCGCCAGCTGTTCGACCGGTACGGCGAGGAGGGGTACGGCGAGGCCGCGGGCACGGCCGGGGAGGCGGCCCACTCGGTCAGCGGCCGGCACTCCAGGAGCGGCAGCCGCACTCCCTGCTCGGCCGCCGCGTGCAGGCTCGGCCGGAACGCCTCGGCGAGCACCCGCGCGTCGTCCAGCGCGTTGTGCGCCTGGCGCTGCTCGACGCCGAAGTGCGCGGCCAGCGACTCCAGCTTGTGGTTGGGCAGCGGCAGCGCCAGCTGCTTGGCGAGCGCGATCGTGCACAGGCGCTGCCGCACGGGCGCGGCGGACTCGGCGCGCGCGTACTCCCGGGCGATCATCTGCCAGTCGAAGATCGCGTTGTGCGCGACGAGCACCCGCCCGTCCAGCCGGGCCGCGAACTCGGCCGCGATCTCCGGGAAGAGCGGAGCGCCCTCCAGGGCGTCGCTGGTCAGCCCGTGGATCCACACCGGGCCCGGGTCGCGCTCGGGGTTGACGAGGGTGTACCAGTGGTCCTCGACGTTCCCCTGGGCGTCCAGCCGGTAGACGGCGGCGGACACGATCCGGTCGTCGCGGGCGAGGCCGGTGGTCTCCACGTCGACGACCGCGTACCCCTGCGGGTAGGCGGTCGGCCACGCTGCTGCTGTCGTGCGGTCGTCGAGCATGGTCATTGAGGATACGGGCCGCGGCCGACAATCCCCTCCTCGAAGCGTCCGGGGCCGGTGCTCCGGGGCCGGTGGACGGAGACCCTGGCGGGTCGTTCCGGGACCGGCGACCGGCCGGGTGCGACCCTGCCCCACATGACCGAACCCCCCGCTCCTCCCGCGTCCTCCGCGCCCTCCGCGCACGACGAGGCCCACGGCGGCGGTCTCGGCTCCCGCCTCAACTGGCTCCGGGCCGCGGTCCTCGGCGCCAATGACGGCGTGGTCTCCACGGCGGGCCTCGTCGTCGGCGTCGCCGGGGCCACGGAATCCGGGTCCGCGCTGCTCACGGCCGGTCTCTCCGGGCTCCTCGCCGGCTCGATGTCGATGGCGGCGGGGGAGTACGTCTCGGTCTCCACCCAGCGCGACTCCGAGAAGGCCGCGCTCGCCGAGGAGAAGCGCGAACTGCGCGAGCGGCCGGCGGCCGAGCTGGACGAGCTCGCCGCCCTCCTGGCCGCCCGCGGCCTCTCCCCGGACGTCGCCCGGGAGGCCGCCGAACAGCTCACCGCCCGCGACGCCCTGCGCGCCCACGCGCGCGTGGAGCTGGGCATCGACCCGGACGCCCTCACCAACCCCTGGCACGCGGCCGGCGCCAGCTTCCTCGCCTTCACCGCCGGGGCCCTGCTCCCGCTCCTCGCGATCGTCCTGCCCCCGCCCTCCGCCCGCCTCTGGGTCACCGTCCTCTCGGTCCTGGCCGCCCTCGCCCTCACCGGCTGGTCCAGCGCCCGCCTGGGCGCCGCCCCACCGGGCCGCGCGGTCCTCCGCAACGTGGCGGGCGGGGCCCTGGCGATGGCGGTGACGTACGGGGCGGGGTCGTTGCTGGGGGCGGCGGGGGTGTGAGGGGGACGGGGTCAGGAGAGGCGCGTGATCCGTTCCGGCTCGGACGTTCCCCCGCCGAGCAGGACCGTCACCCCCTCGACCGCCGCGAGCCGCTCGTGCTCCGGCAGCGTCCCGTACCGCTCCGCGAGCCGTCCGCCGAGCACCTTCGCGAGCCGGTCGGGGCCCGCCGGGCGGGGGAGCGGGCGGACGGGGGAGGGGACGGGGCCCGCCCCCTTCCGGGGCGCGAGGGCCGACCGCGCGACCGTGCCCGGTACCGTCCCCGCCGGCCGCGCCGGCGCGATCTCCAGTCCCTGCACGGCGGTTCCTCCCCCGACGGACGCCGTCCCCGCGATCGTGGCGGCGCCTCCCGCCGCGCGGGGACGTCTTGTCGGAAGGTGCCAAAGCCTGCTGACAAGCCGTCTCGCATACTTGTTGGTAACAACGTCTAGCCGCGCCCCGACCCCCGCCTCTACCGTCGACGGCATGCCGAACCTGCCCGATGTCGTGCTCTGGTCCATACCGGCGTTCGTCCTGCTCACCGTCCTGGAGATGGTCAGCCACCGGATCCACCCCGACGAGGACGCCGCCGGGTACGAGACCAAGGACGCCGCCACCAGCATCGGCATGGGCTTGGGGAGCCTGGCCTTCGACGCCCTGTGGAAGATCCCCGTGGTGGCGATCTACACCGCCGTCTACGAGCTGACCCCGCTCCGCGTGCCCGTCCTCTGGTGGACGATCCCGCTGATGCTGCTCGCCCAGGACTTCTTCTACTACTGGCAGCACCGCGGGCACCACGTCATCCGGATCCTCTGGGCCTGCCACGTCGTCCACCACAGCAGCCGCAGGTTCAACCTCACCACCGCCCTGCGCCAGCCGTGGACCAGCGTGACCTCCTGGCCGTTCTACCTGCCGATGATCGCCCTCGGCGTGCACCCGGCGGCCGTCGCCTTCTGCTACTCGGTCAACCTCGTCTACCAGTTCTGGATCCACACCGAGCGCGTCGGCAAGCTGCCGCGCCCCTTCGAGTACCTCTTCAACACCCCCTCGCACCACCGGGTCCACCACGCCTCCCAGGGCGGCTACCTGGACCGGAACTTCGGCGGGATCCTCATCGTCTGGGACCGGATGTTCGGCTCCTGGGTCGGCGAGACCGAGCGGCCCGTCTACGGCCTCACCAAGAACATCGAGACGTACAACCCGCTCCGGGTCGCCACCCACGAGTACGCCGCCATCGCCCGCGACCTGCGGGCCGCGCACGGCTGGCGCGAGCGGGCCGGGCGGGTCTTCCGCGGACCCGGCTGGCAGCCCGGACCGCCCCCGCCGCCGAAGAACGGCCCCGTCGCGACCGGCTCTGCCGTGCCCGAGCCCGCCACGGCAGGCCCCGCCACGGCAGGTCCCACCACGACCGGCTCCGCCCCGGTCGCCTCCGCCCCGGTCGGCTCCGCCCCGGAGCCCGCCGCGTGACCGCGTCCCCCGCCCCGGCCGCCGTGCCGCCCGCCGTGCGCGCGACCCCCGTCTCCCGCGCGCTGCTCGCCGCCTTCGGGCTCGCCGCCGCCGCCGACCTGGTCTCCCTGCTCGCCGGCGCCGAGCTCGGCCACCAGATCGCCAAGCCGCTCCTGATGCCCCTGCTCGCCGCGTACGCGGCCACCAGGGGCGCCCCGAAACTCCTGGTCGTCGCGCTCCTGTTCGGCTGGGGCGGCGACGTCTTCCTGCTCTTTGACGCCGACTGGGCCTTCCTCGTCGGCATGGGCTCCTTCGCCGCCGGACACGTCTGCTACCTGGTCCTCTTCGGCCGCCGCCGTACGTCCCCGGCGCTCGGCGCCCTGTACGCGGCCGCCCTCGTCGGCACCGTCGCGCTCCTCTGGCCCGACCTCCCCGCCGAGCTGCGGATCCCGGTCGCCGGGTACTCGCTGCTGCTCACCGCCATGGCCTGCCGCGCGAGCTCCCTCGGACTCCTCGCCGGCCTCGGCGGCGCGCTCTTCCTGCTCTCCGACACCCTCATCGCCACCGGCGTCGCCGAGTGGCCCCAACCGCCCGCGCCCGACTTCTGGATCATGCTGACCTACATCGCGGCGCAGTACCTCCTGACGACCGGAGCGCTCCGGCCGTCAGGAGGGAGGCGAGAAGGTTCCTAGAGCCACACCGGCGCGTCCGCCCCCGGCAGGCCCGGCGGGCGTGACCAGCCCGTCGGGCCGCCCTCGTACGCGACCGGCGGCAGCGCGTGCCGCAGCCGGCCGAGGGGGCCGTCCGACTCGGTGAGGTACCGCTCGGGGTCGTACGCGGGGAGCGCGTGCGTCAGCCAGTGGCCCGTCCGTGCGAGGGAGAGGCGGACAAGCCGGGTGCCGCCGTCCCGGTCCCGCTCGGTCAGCGACCGCAGGACCGCCGCCGCGAGCAGATAGCCGGTGCCGTGGTCCAGGGCCTGCGCGGGCAGCGCGCCCGGCTCCTCCGCCGAGCCCTCCACCACGGCGATCCCGGTCGCCGCCTGCACCAGCGAGTCGAAGCCGCGCCGCCCGCCCCACGGCCCGCCGTCGCCCCAGGCCGAGATCCGGGCCGTGACGAGTCCCGGCCGGTGCAGCCCGAAGCGGTCGAGGGCGCCCGGCCGGTAGCCGGTCACCAGCACGTCGGCCGCGTCGAGGAGTTCGTCGAAGGTGCGCCGGTCCGAGGGCCGGTCCAGGTCGAGCGCGGCCGTCCGCTTCCCGACGTCCGCGTCCGCGTGCTGGTCCGGCAGCTCCGGATTGCCCGGCGGGTCGATCCGCAGCACGTCCGCGCCGAGCAGCGCGAGCGTCCGGGTCGCCACGGGCCCCGCGAGCACCCGGGTCAGGTCCAGGACCCGCGGCGGGCCCGAACGCCGCCGGGGCGGCGCCTCGTCGAGCCGCTCCCGGGTCAGCAGCGGGCTCCCCGCCACCTCCCGGCCCTGCGGGTGCGCCGCCCACTCCCCGGGCGTGCGCAGGGCGACGGCCAGGCCCCCGGCCCCGTACACCGCCGTCTCGACCTCGACGGCCGTCCGCTCCCCGATCGCCGCCGCCACGCCTTCGACCGTCCCCGCTCCCGGCTCCGACGGCACGCCGAGGGCGGTGAGCAGCGCCGCCCGGTGGTGGGGATAGTTGGCGTGGGTGCGGACCCAGCCGTCCGCCGCCCGCCAGAACCGGGAGAGCGGCGCGAAGTTCACCGGCGCCCGCCCGTCGACCCGCAGGTGCCGCTCGCTGGTGAAGGCGGTGGCCACGGCCCCGTCGTCCACCCGCACGGGCCCCGGGAGCCCCGCCCGCTCCACCGCCGCGAGCCCCGCCACCGCGACCGTCGCCCGCGCCAGGTCCATCACCGGCAGCCGGGCCGGCAGCAGCCCCGGGGGCCCCGTGAACGACACCCGGTCGACCAGGGCGGGGTCACCGCCGAGGGCCGACCACAACGACTCCGTACCCGTGCGTACCGTGTGGTGGTCCATGCACCGCACTATGGCATCCGGCGGCACGCGGAAGGGCCCCGGTGCGGCGTACCGCACCGGGGCCCCGGGAACCACCGGTTACCAGCGGACCGCGTCGAGCGCGTCGACGACGCCGGCCCCGTAGAAGCCGTTCTTGTTCTTCCCGCCCTCGCAGACGGCGTCGACCTTGCCGTCGGCGTCGATGTCGTACGGGTTGGTGCAGGCGCGCTTGTCGGCCTGCGCGTACAGCAGGGCCTTGAGCGCCGCCGGGCCCGCCTGCGGGTGCCTCGACTTGATGAGCGCCAGGACGCCCGCCGCGTGCGGCGAGGCCATCGACGTGCCGCCCTTGTAGTTGTAGCCGCCGTTGACCGTGGTCGACAGGATCAGGCCGTTCACCGCCGGGGCCTCCGGCGGCTGGTACGCGGTGCGGTCGCCGCCGGGCGCGGCGACGTCGATCACGCCGTGGCCGTAGTTGGAGTACGACGCCTTCAGGCCCTTGGCGCCGGTCGCGGAGACCGTGACGACGCCCGGGAGCATCGCCGGGTAGTCCAGGCACTTCTTCGGGTCGATGGTCCGGCCGCCCGGCGTGGAGTCGTTCGGGCTGCTGTCGTCGACGATCGAGTCGGCCGCCAGGTCGAACGCGGAGTTGCCGGCCGCCGCCACGTTGACCGTGCCCTTGCGCTCCGCGTAGCGGGTGGCGCGGGTGACGGCCTCGATGAGGGCCTTCTGGTCCGCGTCGTCCTTGCACGCGAACATCCACGGGTCGGTGTAGTAGCTGTTGTTCGTGATGTCGATGCCGTGCTCGGCCGCCCACACGAAGCCGCAGACCACGGCCTCCGTGTAGAAGAAGCCGTCCGGGGTGGACACCTTGATGCCGGCGAGCTTCACGCCCGGGGCGACACCGGTGACGCCGATCCCGTTCTTGGCGGCGGCGATCGTACCGGCGACGTGCGTGCCGTGGTCGCTCTCGCCCGGGTTCGGACGCCACGAGCCGGCGGTGGTGTCCGGCTTGCCGGAGACGCAGTTGGCGGACTTCGCGGCGCTGAAGTTCGGCGCCAGGTCCGGGTGGGTGTCGTCCACGCCCGTGTCGATGACGCCGACGGTCACGCGCTTGCTGCCCAGCGTCCGCTGGTGCGCCTTGTCGGCCTTGATCGCCGGGAGGTCCCACTGCAGGGGCTCCAGGGCGTCCTGCTCGTCCGTCGCGCGGGCCGCGGCGGCCTTGGCCTCGGCCTCGGTCAGCGCCTGCGTGCCGCCGCCGACGGACTTGTCGCCCTGCACGGAGAGCGGGGCGGTGCGGGTCGCGCCGGCCGACACCACGCCGCGCGCCTTGCGGATCTTCTTCGCGAAGTCCGGGTTCTGCGAGTGGACGACGATGACGCCTATCTGGTCGTACGCGACGACGACCGTACCGCCGGCGGCGGCTATCGCCTTCTTCACCGACTTGGCGGTCGAGTGGCCCCCGTCGACGTTCACGACGTACGACAGCTGCGGCCCGTCCGACGTCACGGCGGCGGCCGGGGCGTCGCTCAGCTCCGCGGCCGAGGCGCCGGAGGGAAGGAAGCCGAGCGAGGCCGTGAGCGCGAGACCTACCGGCAGAGCGAGAGCTCGGCCGCGCCTCGATCCCAGATGAGCCATGGGTTCTCCACATCATCCGTATGTACTGCCGGCGCGCGGGTTTGCGCACGGGCAGGTGCATGACGAGTGAAGCTATCGCTGATCTTCCCGTCCCATCAATGAGTTGAGAAGACTTCATGAAGATCTGCCCGAGAAAATCCTCGGGGTGAACCGCTTCGCTTCCCCCTCCGTGCCGTTGTGCAGGGGAGGGCTCCACCCGGAGCCCCGGCTCCCGCACCCCCGGTGAGGCCCCCTTTGACCCAGCCGTCCGCCCCCGCGTCACGAGGAGATTCCGTGGCTACCGAAGCACCGCCGCCAGCCCGAAACGGCACGGAGACCGATCGGGGTCCCGTGCCGCCCACCACGGAGCAGTTCGTCGAGGTGCAGGAGAGCGAGGAGTTCGGCGAGCTGCGCCGCACCTACCGCTCGTTCGCCTTCCCCCTCACCCTCGCCTTCATCGCCTGGTACCTGCTGTACGTGCTGCTCTCCAACTACGCGGGCGGCTTCATGGGCACCAAGGTCTTCGGCAACATCAACATGGCGCTGGTCCTGGGCCTCGGCCAGTTCGCCACCACCTTCCTCATCGCCTGGCTCTACTCGCGGCACGCGGCGAACCGGCTCGACCCCAGGGCCGAGGCCATCAAGTCCCGTATGGAGGGCGACGCATGAGCACCCCCGTCCTGCTCGCGGCGGACAACGCCACCAGCGAGCACCGGCCCCTGATCATCGCCCTGTTCGGCGCCTTCGTGATCGCCACCCTCGTCATCACCGTGTGGGCCGGCCGGCAGACCCGCAGCGCCGCCGACTTCTACGCCGGCGGACGCCAGTTCACCGGCTTCCAGAACGGCCTGGCGATCTCCGGCGACTACATGTCCGCCGCGTCCTTCCTCGGCATCGCCGGCGCCATCGCCCTCTTCGGCTACGACGGCTTCCTCTACTCGATCGGCTTCCTCGTCGCCTGGCTCGTCGCCCTGCTCCTGGTCGCCGAACCGCTGCGCAACTCCGGCCGCTTCACCATGGGCGACGTCCTCGCCTACCGGATGCGCCAGCGCCCGGTCCGCACCGCCGCCGGCACCTCCACCATCGTCGTCTCGATCTTCTACCTGCTCGCGCAGATGGCCGGCGCCGGCGTCCTCGTCTCGCTGCTCCTCGGCATCACCAGCGACGGCGGCAAGATCGCGATCGTCGCCCTCGTCGGCGTCCTGATGATCGTGTACGTGACCATCGGCGGCATGAAGGGCACCACCTGGGTGCAGATGGTCAAGGCCGTGCTGCTCATCGCGGGCACGCTCCTGATCACCTTCCTCATCCTGCTGAAGTTCGACTTCAACCTCTCCGACCTGCTCGGCGCGGCCGCCACCAACAGCGGCAAGGGCCAGGCCTTCCTGGAGCCCGGCCTCAAGTACGGCGTCACCGCCACCTCGAAGCTGGACTTCCTCTCGCTCGGCATCGCGCTCGTCCTCGGCACGGCCGGCCTCCCCCACATCCTGATCCGCTTCTACACGGTCCCGACCGCCAAGGCCGCCCGGAAGTCGGTCAACTGGGCCATCGGCATCATCGGCGCCTTCTACCTGATGACCATCGTCCTCGGCTTCGGCGCCGCCGCCCTGCTCAAGAACGGCGACATCGTCGCCTCCAACAAGGCCGGCAACACCGCCGCCCCGCTCGCGGCCCTGGAGATCGGCGGCGGAGCCGGCTCCACCGGCGGCGCGATCCTCCTCGCCGTCATCTCCGCCGTGGCCTTCGCGACCATCCTCGCCGTCGTCGCCGGACTGACCCTGGCCTCCTCGTCGTCCTTCGCGCACGACATCTACGCCAACGTCATCCGGCGCGGAAAGGCCACGGAGAAGGAGGAGGTGCGGGCCGCCCGCTGGGCGACCGTCCTCATCGGCGTCGTCTCCATCGCGCTCGGCGCCCTCGCCCGCGACCTCAACGTCGCCGGCCTGGTCGCCCTCGCCTTCGCGGTCGCCGCCTCCGCCAACCTGCCGACGATCCTGTACTCCCTCTTCTGGAAGCGGTTCACCACGCAGGGCGCCCTGTGGTCGATCTACGGCGGCCTGGTCTCCGCCGTCGTCCTGGTGCTGTTCTCGCCGGTCGTCTCCGGCAAGCCCACCTCGATGTTCAAGGACGTCGACTTCTACTGGTTCCCGCTGGAGAACCCCGGCCTGGTCTCCATCCCGCTCGGCTTCCTGCTCGGCTGGCTCGGCTCGGTCCTCTCCAAGGAGGAGCCGGACAAGGGCAAGTACGCGGAGCTGGAGGTCAAGTCCCTCACCGGTGTCGGAGCGCACTGAACCGTATACGTTCCGCCACGCACGGACGGCCGCGTCGTAGAGTTCTACGACGCGGCCGCGCCCGTCCTCGTGACAATCTGCCCTGCTCGATGTCGGACCGCTCGCGTAGGCTCGGAACAGGCGATCGAAACGAACCGATCCACAGACGGGGAGGGGGCCCACCGTGCTCATCGACACCTTCGGCCGGGTCGCCACCGACCTGCGCGTCTCGCTCACGGACCGGTGCAACCTGCGCTGCACCTATTGCATGCCGGAAGAGGGCCTCCAGTGGCTCGCCAAGCCGGACCTGCTCACGGACGACGAGATCGTCCGGCTCATCCGCATCGCCGTCACCGACCTCGGCGTCACCGAGGTGCGCTTCACCGGCGGCGAACCCCTGCTCCGCCCCGGCCTCGTCGGGATCGTCGAGCGCTGCGCGGCCCTGGGGCCCCGCCCCCGGATGTCCCTCACCACCAACGGCATCGGGCTCAAGCGCACCGCGACCGCTCTGAAGGCCGCGGGCCTCGACCGGGTCAACGTCTCCCTGGACACCCTGCGCCCCGACGTCTTCAAGACCCTCACCCGCCGCGACCGGCACCGCGACGTCCTCGACGGCATGGCCGCCGCCCGCGACGCCGGCCTCGTCCCGGTCAAGGTCAACGCCGTCCTGATGCCCGGGCTCAACGACGACGAGGCCCCCGACCTGCTGGCCTGGGCGATCGAGGAGGGGTACGAGCTCCGCTTCATCGAGCAGATGCCCCTCGACGCCCAGCACGGCTGGAAGCGCGACGGCATGATCACCGCCGGGGACATCCTGGACTCCCTGCGCACCCGCTTCGACCTGGCCCCGGAGGGCGCCGACGAGCGCGGCTCCGCCCCCGCCGAGCGCTGGGTGGTCGACGGCGGACCGCACACGGTCGGCGTCATCGCCTCCGTCACCCGCCCGTTCTGCCGGGCCTGCGACCGCACCCGGCTCACCGCCGACGGACAGGTCCGCACCTGTCTCTTCGCCACCGAGGAGACCGACCTGCGGGCCGCGCTCCGCTCGGACGCGGGGGACGCCGAGGTCGCGGAGCTCTGGAAGAAGGCGATGTGGGGCAAGAAGGCCGGCTCCGGCCTCGACGACCCGAGCTTCCTCCAGCCCGACCGCCCGATGTCCGCGATCGGCGGCTGAACACCCCTAGGAGTGGTCGGACTCCCAGTCGGCCAGCGGGACGACGTCCTTGAGGAAGCCCCGTACGCCCAGGAACTGGGAGAGGTGCTCGCGGTGCTCCTCGCACGCGAGCCAGGTCTTGCGCCGCTCCGGCGCATGCAGCTTGGGGTTGTTCCACGCGAGCACCCAGACGGCGTCGGCGCGGCACCCCTTGGCCGAACAGATCGGCTTCTCTTCGCTCACTGGACCCATGATCACCCGATCATTGTCCGGCAAGGGCGATGCCGAGCAGCCACGGGGGGAGCTGCCCGGCACCGGTCCGTCGCTCCGACGGGGGATGCGGAGCGCGTAGGCAGTATGTCACGGCACACGGGGTGCGGTGCACTGGAACTTCATGATTGATCTGAGCTTTCCTTGAGGTTTCCGGCCGCGCCCGGCGGTCAGTCCCGGCCGTACGGACGGTCCGCCCCGCGGTCCGCCTCCTCGCCCGCGCCGAGCGCGGGCCGCACCGGAGCGGGCACGAACGTGGAGGGGAGGGACGGCGCCGACTCGCGTCCCGCGTTGGCGATCACCACGGCGACGTACGGCAGGAGGATGCCCAGGGCGAGGGCCACGACCGCCACGTGCCGCTCGACGTTCCACAGCACCGCGGCGGCGATCACGGAGAGCGTCCGGACCGTCATCGAGATGACGTACCTCCGCTGCCGGCCCCGGACGTCCTCGGCGAGTCCCTGCCGGGCCCCCGTGATCCGGAAGACCTCGGTTCCGCCACGCTTCGGCATCGCCGTTCACCACCCGCCGGTCGCGCCGGACCCACTCCGGTCCGGACCTGGTTCCACCGTACGCCCGCCCCTCCGCGCCCACGAGACCGGGGCACGTATGGCGCTGTCCGACATGCGCGGTACGTCGGGAAGGCCGAGACTGGGCCCACATGCGCACAAGGAGGCGACGATGAGTTGGTTGTGGGCGATCATTGTGGGACTCGTCCTCGGTCTGATCGCGAAGGCGATCCTGCCGGGCAAGCAGCAGATCCCGCTCTGGCTGACGGTGGTGTTCGGCATGCTCGGCAGCGTGCTCGGCAACGCGGTCGCGACCTGGATCGGGGTGAACGACACCAAGGGCATCGACTGGACCCGCCATCTGCTCCAGCTGATCGGCGCGGTCGCCGTCGTCGGCGTGGGCGACATGATCTGGGCCTCGATCAAGGGCAACAGACAGCGAACCTGACTCCGCGGGGGCCACGCGGAGAACCGGGAGGCCCGGTGCGGCACGTCACGTGCCGCACCGGGCCTCCGGTCGTGTCGTACGGGCGGACCCGTCAGGCGCCGGTGAACTCGATCGCCGCCAGGTTCTTCTTGCCGCGCCGCAGCACCAGCCAGCGCCCGTGCAGCAGGTCGTCCGCCGACACCTCGGCGTCCTCGGCGGTGACCTTCGCGTTGTTCACGTACGCCCCGCCCTCCTTCACCGTGCGCCGCGCCGCCGACTTGCTCGCCACCAGACCGACCTCGGCGAACAGGTCCACGACCTGGCCGAGCTCCGACACGCGCGCGTGCGGCAGCTCGGACAGGGCCGCGGCGAGCGTCGCGCCGTCCAGCTCGGCCAGGTCGCCCTGGCCGAACAGCGCCCTGGACGCGGCGATGACGGCCGCGCACTGCTCGGCGCCGTGCACCAGGGTCGTCAGCTCCTCGGCCAGCGCCCGCTGGGCCGCCCGGGCCTGCGGCCGCTCGGCGGTCTGCGCCTCGAGCTCCTCCAGCTCCGCACGGGAACGGAAGGAGAGGATCCGCATGTACGTGGAGATGTCCCGGTCGTCCACGTTCAGCCAGAACTGGAAGAACGCGTACGGCGTGGTCATCTCCGGGTCCAGCCAGACGGCCCCGCCCTCGGTCTTGCCGAACTTGGTGCCGTCCGCCTTGACCATCAGCGGGGTCGCGAGCGCGTGGACCTCGGCCCCCGGCTCCAGGCGGTGGATCAGGTCGAGCCCGGCCACCAGGTTGCCCCACTGGTCCGAGCCGCCCTGCTGGAGCGTGCAGCCGTAGCGGCGGTACAGCTCCAGGAAGTCCATGCCCTGGAGCAGCTGGTAGCTGAACTCGGTGTAGCTGATGCCCTGCTCGGACTCCAGGCGCCGGGCCACGGAGTCCTTGGTCAGCATCTTGTTGACCCGGAAGTGCTTGCCGATGTCCCGCAGGAACTCGATCGCCGAGAGGCCGGCGGTCCAGTCCAGGTTGTTCACCATGACCGCGGCGTTCTCCCCCTCGAAGGAGAGAAACGGCTCGATCTGGGTCCGCAGCCGGTTCACCCAGTTCGCGACCGTCTCGGGGTCGTTCAGGGTGCGCTCGGCCGTCGGCCGCGGGTCACCGATCTGCCCGGTGGCCCCGCCGACCAGCGCCAGCGGCCGGTGCCCGGCCCGCTGGAGCCGGCGGACGGTGAGGACCTGGACCAGGTGGCCGACGTGGAGACTGGCCGCGGTCGGGTCGAAACCGCAATAGAACGTGACGGGACCGTCCGAGAGAGCCTTGCGCAGTGCGTCCTCGTCGGTGGACTGGGCGAAGAGCCCGCGCCACTTCAGCTCGTCGACGATGTCCGTCACGATCGTCCGTCTCCTTGGTCGAATGGGGTGATGCCGTGCCCAGTCTAGGTGGGTCAGACCCCCTTGCTGACCGAGCTCATGTTGAAGTCCGGCACCCGCAGGGCGGGCATCGCGGCCCGGGTGAACCAGTCGCTCCACTCGCGCGGCAGCGTCTTCTCCGTACGACCCGCCTCCGAGGCCCGCGACAGCAGGTCCACCGGCGACTCGTTGAACCGGAAGTTGTTCACCTCGCCGACCACCTCGCCGTTCTCGACCAGGTAGACGCCGTCCCGGGTCAGCCCGGTGAGCAGCAGCGTCGCCGGGTCGACCTCGCGGATGTACCAGAGGCAGGTCAGCAGCAGACCGCGCCCGGTGGAGGCCGCCATCTCCTCCAGCGAACGCTCACCGCCGCCGTCCAGGATCAGGTTCCCCGCTCCCGGGGCCACGGGCAACCGAGTAAGCCCCGCCGAGTGCCGGGTGGTGACGAGCCGCTCCAGCTTCCCGTCCCGCACCCAGTCGACCGGACCCACCGGCAGGCCGTTGTCGAAGACGGACGAGTCGTCACCGGAGGAGTGCGCGATCACGAACGGCGCGGACTCCAGACCCGGCTCGTTCGGGTCGCTGCGCAGCGTCAGCGGAAGCCGCGAGAGCGTCTCGCCGAGCCGGGTGCCGCCGCCGGGCTTGGAGAAGACCGTACGGCCCTCCACCGCGTCCCGGGCCGCGGCGTTCCACTGCTGGTAGATCAGCAGGTCGGCCACGGCGGTCGGCGGCAGCAGCGTCTCGTACCGCCCGGCGGGCAGCTCGATCCGCCGCTCCGCCCAGCCGAGCCGCACCGCCAGGTCGGCGTCGAGCGCCGCCGGGTCGACGTCCTTGAAGTCCCGCGTCGCGCGCCCGGCCCAGGCGGAGCGCGAGCGGTCGGGGGACTTGGCGTTCAGCTCCAGGGTCCCGTTCGGCTGGTCGTGCCGGAGCCGCAGCCCGGTCGACGTGCCCAGGTAGGTGGAGGTCAGCTCGTGGCTGGCGAAACCGTACAGCTCGCGGCCGCCGGCCCGGGCCCGGGCGAAGGCCTCGCCGAGGGCGGGGGCGAAGTCCCCGAAGACGGCGGAGGAGGTCTCCGCCGGGGCGTCCGTGAAGTCGGGGGAGGCGGGCACGCCCTCCACCAGCGGCTGCGCGTCCTCGGCGGGCCCGGCGGACCGGGCGGCCTCCTCGGCGGCCCGCACCAGGGGCTCCAGGTCGTCCGCGGTCACGGCGGACCGGGAGACGACGCCGGAGGCGGTGCCCTGCGCGCCGTCGACGGTCGCGATCACCGTGAGCGTACGGCCCCGGGTGACGCCGTTCGTCGTGAGCGCGTTCCCCGCCCAGCGCAGATTGGCCGAGGACTCCTCGTCCGCGATGACCACGCACCCGTCGGCCCGGGACAGCTCCAGGGCCCGCTCGACGATCTCGTACGGCTTGCTGACGCGGCTCATCGACCGGCCTCCTGCGTCGTGTTCAGGCTGTGCTTGCCCGGGGGACGACCCCCGGACCCCCAGCAGAGGGTCCCGTACGCCATGGTCGCGATCATCGACCGGCCTCCTGCGTCGTGTTGAGGACCCCAGCAGAGGGTCCCGTACGCCATGGTCGCGATCATCGACCGGCCTCCTGCGTCGTGTTGAGGATGCGGCCCGCCGACCTGCTCCATCGAGCCCCAGAAGTCCGTGGTCGTCGCCTGGTACGCGACGTCCCGCAGCTGCCCGGCGAGCCGCCCGTTCTCGATGCGGAAGAAGCGCTGCCCGGTGAACTGGAAGTTGTACCGCTGCATGTCGATCGACCAGGACCGGTCGCCGACCACGTAGATGCCCCGCTCCACGCCCCCGATCAGGTCCTCCGTCGACAGACCGCCCGGGTCGGGCTGGAGCGAGACGTTCGCCATCCGCTGCACCGGCACGTGCGCGGGGGAGTCCGCGAGGGCGCAGCCGTTCGACCGCCCGAGGCCGGTGAGCTTCGCGATCCGCCGGTCCAGCTGGTAGCCGACGAGCGTGCCGTCCTTCACCAGGTCCCAGGACTGCGCCTCGACGCCCTCGTCGTCGTAGCCGATCGTCGCGAGCCCGTGCTCGGCGGTCCGGTCGCCCGTCACGTTCATGACCGAGGAGCCGTACGTCAGCTTGTTCAGCTGGTCGAAGGTGGCGAAGGAGGTGCCCGCGTAGGCCGCCTCGTACCCCAGGGCCCGGTCCAGCTCGGTGGCGTGCCCGATCGACTCGTGGATGGTCAGCCACAGGTTCGACGGGTCCACGACCAGGTCGTACCGCCCCGCCTCGACGCTCGGCGCCCGCATCTTCTCGGCGAGCAGCTCCGGGATCTCGTCCAGCTCCTTGTCCCAGTCCCAGCCCGTGCCGGTCAGGTACTCCCAGCCGCGCCCGACCGGCGGCGCGATCGTCCGCATCGAGTCGAACTCGCCGGTCGTCCCGTCCACGGCCACCGCCGTGAGCTGCGGGTGCAGCCGCACGCGCTGCTGGGTGGTCACGGTCCCGGCCGTGTCCGCGTAGAACTTGTTCTCGTGGACGGTGAGCAGCGAGGCGTCCACGTGCGCCACGCCCTCCGCCCGCAGCAGCCGCGCGCTCCAGTCGGCGAGCAGGGCGCTCTTCTCCTCGGAGGGCACGGAGAAGGGGTCGACCTCGTACGAGGAGACCCACACCTTGTCCTCGTGCACCGGCTCCGCCGCCAGCTCCACGCGTTCGTCCGAACCGGCCGCCGCGATCACCTGCGCCGACAGCTTGGCCATGGCGACCGCCTGCGAGGCGACCCGGGCCGCCCCGTCCATGGTCAGGTCGACACCGGAGGCGAACCCCCAGGCCCCGCCGTGCACCACCCGCACCGCGTAGCCGAGGTCCGTGGTGTCGGAGGAACCGGACGGTTTGGCGTCGCGCAATCGCCACGCGGCGCTGCGCACCCGCTCCAGGCGGAAGTCGGCGTGCTCGGCGCCCAGCGCGCGCGCCCGGGCGAGCGCCGCGTCGGCGAGCGCCCGAAGGGGCAGCGCGGTGAACGAAGGGTCGATCTGATGGACCACGAGCGGCCTCGCTCTCGGTGATCGGAAGACGGTGGTTCGACTGTCCCGGAAGTCAATCACGGGACGGGCGGCCGGGACGGCGCATTGCTTGCGCCCTTGGCGGAACCCTCTCCAACGGGTCACCGGGAGCCGGGCCTTGGAGGCCGAGGGGGGTCGGCCAGGGCCCCGCCGGGCCGGTTCGCGCCCCTCCGCGGCCCCGGACGGCGCCGGTCCCCGGCTGTAGGGACCCGACAGTGCGGCCCGTACGCCACTGTCGGAGGTCGATTCCTCATGTCGGGAGCGGTACCGATAGGTTTTCGGCTACCAGACCGCTATCGAAAGGGTGATCCGTTGAGCCGCTCGGTTCTCGTCACCGGAGGAAACCGGGGCATCGGCCTCGCCATCGCCCGCGCGTTCGCCGAGGCCGGCGACAAGGTCGCGTTCACGTACCGCTCCGGCGAGCCGCCGGCCGCCCTGGCCGAGCTGGGCTGCCTGGCCGTGAGGTGCGACATCACCGACGGCGAACAGGTGGAGCAGGCGTACAAGGAGATCGAGGAGAAGCACGGTCCGGTGGAGGTCCTCGTGGCCAACGCCGGCGTGACGAAGGACCAGCTCCTCATGCGCATGTCCGAGGAGGACTTCACCTCCGTCGTCGACACCAACCTGACCGGGACCTTCCGGGTCGTCAAGCGCGCCAACCGCGGGATGCTGCGTGCCAAGAAGGGCCGCGTCGTCCTGATCTCGTCGGTCGTCGGCCTGCTCGGCTCCGCGGGCCAGGCCAACTACGCGGCCTCCAAGGCCGGTCTGGTCGGCTTCGCCCGGTCCCTCGCGCGCGAGCTGGGCTCCCGCAACATCACCTTCAACGTCGTCGCGCCCGGCTTCGTCGACACGGACATGACCGCGGTGCTCACCGACGAACAGCGCGCGGGCATCGTGTCCCAGGTGCCCCTGGGCCGCTACGCGCGGCCCGAGGAGATCGCCGCCGCGGTGAGGTTCCTCGCCTCCGACGACGCCGCGTACATCACTGGAGCCGTCATCCCGGTTGACGGCGGATTGGGCATGGGTCACTGATCACCATGAGTGGAATCCTCGAGGGCAAGCGCATCCTCATCACCGGTGTGCTGATGGAGTCCTCCATCGCCTTCCACACCGCGAAGCTGGCCCAGGAGCAGGGCGCGGAGATCATCCTCACCGCCTGGCCCCGGCCGACGCTGACCGAGCGCATCGCCAAGAAGCTGCCCCGGCCCGAGAACGTGAAGGTCCTGGAGCTCGACGTCTCCGACGACGAGCACCTCGCGCGCCTGGAGGGCCAGGTCCGCGAGCACCTCGGCGACCGCCTCGACGGCGTCGTGCACTCCATCGGCTTCGCCCCGCAGGACGCGCTCGGCGGCAACTTCCTCAACACGCCGTTCGAGTCCGTCGCCACCGCCATGCACGTCTCGGCCTTCTCCCTGAAGTCCCTGACGATGGCGCTGCTGCCGCTGATGAGCGAGGGCGGCTCCGTCGTCGGCCTCACCTTCGACGCGAAGTTCGCCTGGCCGCAGTACGACTGGATGGGCCCGGCCAAGGCCGCCCTGGAGGCCACCAGCCGCTACATCGCCCGCGACCTGGGCAAGCAGAACATCCGCTGCAACCTGGTCTCGGCGGGCCCGCTGGGCTCGATGGCCGCCAAGTCCATCCCGGGCTTCGGCGAGCTGGCCTCCGTCTGGGACAGCCGCTCCCCGCTGGAGTGGGACCTCAGCGACCCGGAGCCGGCCGGCCGCGGCGTGGTCGCGCTGCTCTCCGACTGGTTCCCGAAGACGACGGGCGAGATCGTCCACGTCGACGGCGGTCTGCACGCGATCGGCGCCTGACGCCCCCCGCACGTGCGAGAAGGGCCGTGCGCCCGCCCCTCGGGCGGTGCGCACGGCCCTTCGCCGTCTCCCGGCCGCCGGGCTCCCGAACGCCGAAATCGAACACTCGACTCGAGAAGTAGCCCGAACGGCCCCAGACTGGTGCAGAGCGTGAAGGTCTGCTGCTGACGGGGAGGAGGTACGGGCATGCACGCGATACGTCGCGGAGCCGGGGCGTTCGCCTCGGTCGCCGTGCTGCTGACCGGGGTCGCCCTCGCCGCCGAGGTGCGCGCGGCCCCCGCCCCGGCCGGAGAGCGCCCCGCCCCGGCCGCGGAGGAACCGGAGAACTTCGGCGCCTCCTGCCGTACCGACGTCGAGGGCTCCCGCGTCACCGCCCACTGCCAGAACCCGTACCCGCGCACCGACCGGGTCCGCCTCCACGTCGAGTGCGAGCGGTGGTGGGACGTCGACACCGACAGCGCCCCCGTCGACGTCGGCCCCGCCGACTACGCCCAGCTCACCGGCCGCTGCTGGAAGGAGGTCCGGGCCGCCTGGATCACCCACCAGCCGGCGGACCCGGAACCCGCGCCGAGCTCCTCAGGCCCCTGAATCCGGTGAATCCCGTACGGGGCTCCGCAGGCACATGAAGGGGTAGCCGGCCGCCTCCGTACCCGCCCGCTCGGCGTCGCCGTCCCGGATCGCGTCCACCAGGCGCGCGTGGTCCATGTGGTTCTCCGGCCGCAGCTCCCGTCCCACGTCGTCCCGCAGCCACTGCCGCAGCAGATCGCCCAGGTCCGCGTAGAGCTCCGTGAGGACCTCGTTGCCCGAGGCGGCGACGACCGCGTGGTGGAAGGCCGCGTCGGCGGTCACGAACCGCTCCGCGTCGCCCGTCGCCCACGCCTCCTCGCGCCGTACGAGCAGCGCGTCGAGCTGCTTCAGGTCCCGCTCCGTGCGCCGCTCCGCCGCGAACCGCGCGGCGGCGGACTCCAGGGTCGAGCGCAGCTCGGCGACGTGCCGGGGGTCGGATCCGGCGAAACGCCGGTGCATGACGCCCGCCAGTTCGCTGGTGGCGGCCACGTACGTCCCGGAGCCCTGCCGGATGTCGAGCAGCCCGTTGTGGGCGAGCGCGCGGACCGCCTCGCGCACGGTGTTGCGGGCCACGCCCAACTGCTCGACCAGCTCGGGCTCGGTCGGGATGCGCGAGCCCACCGGCCACTCGCCGGAGGTGATCTGGTTCCGCAGCTCGGCGATCACCTGGTCGGAGAGACCTGCGCGCCGGGGATGGCCGAGGGCCATGGGGGCACCTTCCCGTTCGTTCGAGATTGGACAACCAATCATCCCATGATTCTATGATGGCTCCATGCCTGACGAGCCGAAGACCCTCGATCCCGCCGTCCGACCGGCCGCCACCGCCGGGGATTCTCCCGCACCGGACCGCGCCCGCCCCGCCGGCACGGAGCCCCAGGCGTCCCCGGCCGCCCGGACCCTTCCGACCCGTCGGTTCCTCGTCCCGGTCACCGTCGGACTCGTCCTGGCCGCGCTCAACCTGCGCCCCGCCATCACCAGCCTCGGCGCCCTCCTCGAAGAGGTCAGCGAAGGCCTCCACATGAGCGGCAGCGTCGCCGGCGTCCTCACCTCCGTGCCGCCGCTCTGCTTCGCGGTCTTCGGCATCACCGCCCCGCGCCTCGCCCGCCGCTTCGGCCCCGCCGCCGTCGTCTGCGCGGGCATGGCCGCGATCTTCACCGGCCTCGTCCTGCGGCCCCTCGCCGGCGGCACCGCCGCCTTCCTCGCCGCCAGCGCCCTCGCCCTCATGGGCATCGCCGTCAGCAACGTCCTGATGCCCGTCATCGTCAAGCGGTACTTCCCCGACCGCGTCGGCACCATGACCGGCCTCTACTCCATGGCGCTCGCCCTCGGCACCTCCGTCGCCGCCGCCGCGACCGTCCCGATGACCGACGCCCTCGGCGGGGACTGGCGCCTCGGCCTCGGCGTCTGGGCGGTCCTCGCCGCCCTCGCCGTCCTGCCCTGGCTCCCGCTCCTGCGCGACCGCGACGGCATCTCCGGCGGCCCCCGCACCTCCCGTACGGAAGCGGGGTCCGCGATCCCCGCCGAGGCCCCGCTCCAGGCCCCGCCCCGCGTCACCCGCAGCCGCACCGCCTGGGCCCTCGGCGCCTTCTTCGGCCTCCAGGCCACCGGTGCCTACATCACCATGGGCTGGATGCCGCAGATCTTCCGCGACGCCGGCGTCCCCGCCTCCACCGCGGGTGTGCTCCTCGCCGTCACCATGGTCATGGGCGTCCCGCTCGCCTTCGTCATCCCCCGGCTCGCCACCCGCATGAAGACCCAGGGCCCGATCGTCGTCGCCCTCGCCCTGTGCGGCCTCGGCGGCTACACCGGCCTCTTCCTCGCCCCGGCCGCCGGAGCCTGGATCTGGGCGGTGCTGCTCGGCGTCTCCAACTGCGCCTTCCCGCTCGCCCTCACCATGATCGGCATGCGTTCGCGCACCGGCGCCGGCGTCGTCCGCCTCTCCGCCTTCGCCCAGAGCGTCGGCTACCTCATCTCGATCCCCGGGCCCCTCCTCGTCGGCGTGCTCTACCAGCACAGCGGCGGCTGGGGACTGCCCATCGCGCTCATGGGAGGGCTGATGGTGCCTCAGATGATCGTCGGAATCCTGGCGGGCAGGGACCGGACGGTCGAGGACGAATGCTGAGGTGCGAGACTGTTCCCATGCCAGTCCTCGAACCCAATCCGCCGAACGGCCAGAAGAAGCTGCTCGCCGTGTTCGGCGCGATGATCGCCATCACCGTCGTCATCGGAATCATCGCCTCCATCGCCGCCCCGTGAGCCCCTCCGCCGACCTCGCGGCCCTTCGCCAGGGGGGTGGCCCCCGCATCCCCTAGGGGGCGGGTCTCAGGGTCGAGTGGGTGGATCACCGGATGGGCCGCGGCCCCTGCGCTCCGTACGTTGGGGGACGACGGCGAAAGCGGAGACCCATCCACGGAGGCGGCCATGTCGGTCCGTACGCGCAGCGGCACCAGCACCACGGCGACCGGTGCCGACACCCGGCTGCCCTGGTGGGTCCTCGCCCTCCCCGTGGCCGCCTTCACCGCCCTCCTGCTGCTCATGACCGGGCCGGGAGAGGCCCACGCGACCGGGGGAGACCCGAAGGTCGGACGGTTCCTGGAGCAGGTCCGGCAAACGCTCCCTCTCTGAGTCGGAGAGGCCCGTTTCGTGCGAAGCTGTGGACCATGAGCGTCGATACACCCCGCAGGATCGTGCTGCTCCGGCACGCGAAGGCAGACTGGCCCCAGGTGTCCGACCACGAGCGGCCCCTCGCCGAACGAGGCCGCTCGGACGCCCCCGTCGCGGGCCGCAGGCTCGCCGAGACCGGCATCGGCTTCGACCTGGCCCTCTGCTCGACCGCCGTCAGAACCAGGGAGACCTGGAAGCTCGCCGTGCACGAACTGCCGGAGCGCCCCAGGACCGTGTACGAGGACCGGCTGTACGAGGCCTCGCTCGGCGAGCTCATCGCCCTGCTCAACGACGTCCCGGACGAGGTCTCCGACCTCCTGGTCATCGGCCACAACCCCGGCATGCACGCCCTCGCCGACGCCCTCGCGGGCCGGGCCGAGGGCGACACCGCGACCCGCATGAACCGCAGCGGCTTCCCGACCTCCGCCTTCGCCGTCCTCACCTTCGACGGCTCCTGGAAGTCGGTCGAGCACGGCGTCGGCACCCTCGTCGACTTCTGGACCCCGCACGACTGACGAGGACCGCCCCCGCCCCCGTACACGCGGACCCCGCACCCCGTCCCGTACGCGCGAGGGCCCGGCCGTCCCGTACGCGCGAGGGCGCCCCGTTCCGTACGCGCGAGGGCCCGGCCGTCCCCAGGACGGCCGGGCCCCTCCCGTCGTGAGGACGCGCCCCCGGCTCAGTGCAGCAGCTCCTCGCCGCCGTCCGCCGCCTCGACCTCCTCGCGCGTGATCCCGAGCAGATAGAGCACGGTGTCCAGGAACGGCACGTTCACCGCCGTGTCGGCGGCCTTCCGCACCACCGGCTTGGCGTTGAACGCCACCCCGAGCCCGGCCGCGTTCAGCATGTCCAGGTCGTTGGCCCCGTCCCCGATCGCCACGGTCTGCGCCAGCGGCACCCCCGCCTCCGAGGCGAACCGGCGCAGCAGCCGCGCCTTGCCCGCCCGGTCCACGATCTCCCCGGTGACCCGCCCGGTGAGCTTCCCGTCCACGATCTCCAGGGTGTTGGCCGAGGCGAAGTCCAGCCCGAGGCGCTCCTTCAGGTCGTCGGTGACCTGCGTGAACCCGCCGGAGACCACGCCCACCTGGTAGCCGAGCCGCTTGAGCGTACGGATCAGGGTCCGGGCCCCGGGCGTCAGCCGCACCTCGGCGCGCACCTTGTCCACCACCGAGGCGTCCAGGCCGGCGAGCAGCGCCACCCGCGCGTGCAGGGACTGCTCGAAGTCCAGCTCGCCGCGCATCGCGGCCTCCGTCACCTCGGCGACCTTGTCCTCGCAGCCCGCGTGCGCCGCGAAGAGCTCGATCACCTCGTCCTGGATCAGGGTCGAGTCCACGTCCATGACGACGAGCCGCTGGGCGCGCCGGTGCAGACCGGCGGAGACCACGGCCACGTCGACCCCGATGGTGTGCGCCTCGACGGCGAGCGCGGTCCGCAGCGGCTCGGTCTCGCAGCCCGAGACCGCGAACTCGACGGCCGTCACCGGGTACTTCGCGAGGCGGAAGACCCGGTCGATGTTGCCGCCGGTCTCCGCGATCCTGGCCGCTATGGCCGCCGTCTGCTCCGCCGTGAGCGGGTTGCCGAGCACGGTGACGTGCGAGCGGCCCTCGCCCCGGGGGCGGTTGTCGCCCGTGCCGGAGATGATCTCGGCCTGGAGCTTCAGCGACTCGGCCCAGCTGTGCACGGTCGCCCGGAGCTCGCCCTGCGACGCGACGGTCGGCTCGGTGACGAGCGCGCACAGGACGAGGCGGCCGCGCGAGACGACCTGCTCGATGTCCACGACGTCGACGGAGTAGGCGGCGAGGGTGTCGAAGAGTCCCGCGGTGATCCCGGGACGGTCCTTCCCGAAGATCTTGACGAGAAGGGTGGGAACGTCCGAGGGGGAAACGTCTGAGGTCTGCGATGCGCTCATGGTGGTTCCCACCGTATCGGGCACCGCGCGCCCCCAGACCCCCCGTCCCGCGTACCGGACACCCGGGCCCCGGGCGGCCCGCGCCGCCCCGGCCCGCGCCCCGACTTTCCGAGAGGGGACCGGGCCTGAAATAGTTCCCCCCGGATGTTCGCCATCCCTGGACTCCCAGCGACGGGGGTACATCGGGGGACAAGTAGTGGGGCGTGGAGTGCCAGAACTCGTACTGGAATTGAATGGAAGGACCTGGACCCTCGATCCGTCCAGGTCGTACACCGTGGGCCGGGACCCGCAGGGAGACCTGGTCATCGACGACGCCAGGGTCTCGTGGCGCCACGCCACGATCAGCTGGGGCGGCCGGAGCTGGGTCATCGAGGACCACGGCTCCACGAACGGCACGTTCGTCCAGGGGCAGCGGATCCACCAGATGGAGATCGGCCCCGGCTCGGCCGTCCACCTGGGCAACGCGACCGACGGCCCGCGGCTGAATCTCGCCGCCGGAGCCCAGGCCGGACACCAGCCCCAGCAGCCCGTGCAGCAGCAGCCGGCGCACCACCGGCCGCCGGTGGCCCAGCCCGTCCCGGCCCACCAGGCCGCGGAGCAGGCCGAGTGGGCCACCCACCAGGCACCGCCGCAGCACCAGGCCCCGCAGCCGCAGCAGGCCGGCTGGCAGCAGCAGCCCGCGCAGCCGCAGGTCCCGCACCAGCAGGGACACGGTCACCCCGGCGCCGCCGCGGGGGCGTCGTCGGCCTACTCCGACCGCAGCCCCACCACGTTCCACGAGCTGTCGCTCGGCCGCGTCATGCGCATCGGCCGCGCCCTGGAGAACGAACTCGTCGTCTCCGACCTCCAGGTCTCGCGGCACCACGCCGAGTTCCACGCGACGCCCGACGGGCGCTTCGAGATCCGCGACCTCGGCTCGCACAACGGCACGTACGTCAACGGCCAGCCGATCGCCAAGGGCGGCACCGCCCTCCTCGGCCCGCAGGACATCGTCGGCGTCGGCCACTCGACCTTCCGCATCGTCGGCGGCCAGCTGGAAGAGTTCGTCGACACCGGCTCGGTCTCCTTCTCGGCCCGCCACCTCACGGTCACGGTCGACGGCGGCAAGCAGATCCTCAAGGACGTCACCTTCGGCGTCCCGGAGAAGTCGCTGATCGGCGTCATCGGCCCGTCCGGCTCCGGCAAGTCCACGCTCCTCAAGGCGCTGACCGGCTACCGCCCGGCCAACGAGGGCGACGTCCTCTACGACAACCGGAGCCTCTACAAGCAGTTCGCCGAGCTGCGCCAGCGCATCGGCCTGGTCCCGCAGGACGACATCCTGCACAAGGAGCTGACCGTCCAGAAGGCGCTGCGCTACGCGGCCAAGCTCCGCTTCCCCGGCGACACCGCGACCGCCGAGCGCGAGGCCCGCATCGACGAGGTGCTGCGCGAGCTCAAGCTCGACATCCACAAGGAGAAGAAGGTCACCTCCCTCTCCGGCGGCCAGCGCAAGCGCGTCTCCGTGGCCCTGGAGCTCCTCACCAAGCCCTCGCTGATCTTCCTGGACGAGCCGACCTCCGGCCTCGACCCGGGCATGGACCGCGACGTCATGCAGCTGCTCCGCGGCCTCGCCGACGACGGCCGCACGGTCCTCGTCGTCACCCACTCGGTGGCCGAGCTGGGCCTGTGCGACAAGCTCCTCGTGATGGCGCCCGGCGGCTCGGTGGCGTACTTCGGCCCGCCGGAGGAGGCGCTGAACTTCTTCGGCTACTCCACCTGGGCCGACGTCTTCTCCGCCTTCGAGAACTACCGCGACTACGACTGGGCGGGCCGCTGGAAGGGCTCGCAGCACTACCAGCTGTACGCCGCGGACATCGACGCCGTCGCCGCCCAGCCCGTCCAGGTGCCGCAGCAGGCGATGTCCCGCCCGCCGAAGCCGCAGAGCTGGGGCTCCCAGCTGTGGACCCTGATCCGCCGCTACGTCTCGGTGATCGCGTCCGACAAGGGCTTCCTGGGCCTGATGGTGATCCTGCCGGCCGTCCTCGGCGCGGTCTCGGTCGTCATCCCGGCCGACTTCGGCCTCGGCTCGCCGACCCCGCCGTCCCGCTTCAACGGCGACGCCGGCACGATCATGCTGATCCTCGCGGTCGGCATGTGCTTCAGCGGCGCCGCCAACTCGGTCCGCGAACTGATCAAGGAACGGGTCATCTACGAACGGGAGCGCGCCACCGGCCTCTCCCGCTCCGCGTACCTGATGTCCAAGGTCATCGTCCTGGGTCTGATCACGGCCTTCCAGGGCGTCATCATCTGCGGCATCGGCTTCTCCACCCGGGCGCTGCCCGAGGAGGGCCTCTTCATGCCGCCGGCCGTCGAGCTGTGCGTCCAGGTCATCGCCCTGGGCCTCACCTCGATGATGTTCGGCCTGGTCATCTCCGCGCTCGTGAAGACCGCCGAGAAGACCATGCCGCTCCTGGTGATGTTCGCGATCGTCCAGGTCGTCTTCACCGGCATCCTGTTCCAGGTGTACGGCTCGCCCGGCCTGGAGCAGTTCGCCTGGCTGATGCCGTCCCGCTGGGGCATCGCCGGCGCCGGCACCACCCTCGACCTGGCCCGCCTCATGCCGCCGTGGGACCCGAAGAACCCCACGGACACCGACCCCCTGTGGGAGCACACGGCCGGCCAGTGGGGCATGGACCTCGGCGTCCAACTCCTGATGGCGGTCGTCTTCTGCGTCGTCGTGGCGCGGCTGCTGCGCCGCCACGAGCCCGAGGTCATGCGCAAGTAACCGGGGGGCGAACGCGTCCGAGGGCGGCATCCCGTGCGGGGTGCCGCCCTTCGGCGTACCGGTGCGCGATCAGTACGCGCTGTTGACGTTGTCCATCGAGCCGTAGCGGTCGGCGGCGTAGTTGCAGGCCGCGACGATGTTGGCGACCGGGTCGTACAGGTCGAACTTGGTGCCCTTGACGTGGTACCGCTCGAAGGTCGGCTGGATGACCTGGAGCAGACCCTTCGAGGGGATGCCGTTGATGGCGTTGATGTCCCAGTTGTTGATGGCGCGCGGGTTGCCGGAGGACTCGCGCATGATGTTGCGGTGGATGCCCGCGTAGCTGCCCGGGATGTCGTGCTTGTCCATGATGAACAGCGCCTCGCGGATCCAGCCGTCGAGGTTGTTCGCGAAGACCGGGGTGCGGGTGACGGAGCGGTTTGCGGCGGCCTTCTCGGCGGCGCGCTTCTTGGCGGCGGCCTGGGCCTTCGCCTTCGCGGCGGCCTTGGCCTTCGCGGCGGCCTTGGCCTGGGAGACGGCCTTCGCCTTCGCGGCCTTGGCCTCGGCGGCGGCCTTCGCCTGGGCGGCGAGGTTCGCCTTGGCCCTGGCCTCCTGCTGGGCCTTCAGACCGAGGGCGGTCTGCTGCTCGTTGAGGCCGGCGGCCAGCGCCTTGGCCTGGGTGCTGTTCGCGTCGTAGGACCACGCGACCTTCTGAGTACCGGTGGAGAGAGCCTGGGGCTCGGTCTCGGTGGAACCGTTACCGGGAACCAGGGAGAGCGTGAGAGCCGCGGCGCCCAGAGCGGCGACGCCGGCGATCGTGGCCTTGTGGGTCTTCTTCAGACCACGACGACTGTGGCCAGGGGTGTTCGCAGACATGCAGGACTACCTCTTCGAATCGCTGGGGGTCGCTCCGGCCGGGGGCGGCACACGCCTCACTCGGCGGCGACGGATGCAATTCTTAGCGGCAGCAAAATCTGGTGGCAAAGGTGTGACGTACGAAGCCGGATAGTGGACCGGGGGGCCGGGAGGGGTCCGCAGGACGTCCCGTGTGCCCGTTTTTCTCCGTCCTTATCCGACCTTGAGGTCTCCACTAAGCGGCTTCGTAAGTGACGTGGGTCCTATGCCCGGCCTCACACGGGGGAGGCCTCGAACTCACCCCGAGTTGCTTCAGCAATGCATACGGTGAGCCTTCTCCTCCCGAAGGAGGAGATGGACGTCCCCGAACTCGTGCCAGAGGTAGCGGTCCCTCACCGCCGCGGCGTACGCGCTCCGCAGCGCCGCCCGCCCGGCGACGGCCTCCAGCATCAGCAGGTGCGAGGCCTCCGGCTCGTGCAGCCCGGTGAGCAGCCCGTCCACCACCCGCACGCCCCGCGCGGGCGTCACGACCAGATCGGTCCAGCCCCGGACCTCCCGCACCCGCCCGCCGCCCTCCGGCACCGCCGACTCCAGCGCCCGCACCACGGTCGTCCCCACCGCGATCACGCGCCCCCCGCCGTCCCGCGCCGCGTTCACCAGGGCCGCCGTCGCCGCCGGGACCTCGAAGCGCTCCGGGTACGGCGGCTCGTGCGCCTCCGCCGACGCCACCCCCGTATGAAGGGAGAGCGGGGCGATCCGCACGCCCCGCGCCTCCAGCTCCGCCACGAGCCGCGCCGTGAAGGGCCGCCCCGCGCTCGGCATCTCCGCCGAGCCCCCACCGCCGGGGGAGGGGCGCGCGAAGACCGTCTGGTACGCGGACAGCGGCTGGTCCCGCTCCGTGTACCCGTACCGGATCGGCCGCCCGTACCGCCCGAGCAGCCCCGGCACGTCCCCGTACGCCCGCGCCCACCACAGCCGCCCGCTCCCCGGCACCAGCGGCCCCGCCAGCTCGATCCGCCCCCCGCCCGGCAGCCGCACGACCGCCCCCGCCGGGCCGCCCGCACGCGGGCGCGTACTGCCCGACGGCTCCGGCGAGCGCAGCTCCACCGCCCACCGCCCGTCGTCGCCCCGCGTCGAGAAGTGCACCACCACCGGCTCCCCGCCCGGCTCGGGCCCGAGCCGCCCGTCCACCGCCGCCGCCAGCGTCGGCGACGTGTTGACGACGAGCGCGTCCCCGGCCCGCAGCAGTGACGGCAGCTCCCGGAAGACGTGGTGCGACACCACCTCGCCCCGCGACACCAGCAGCCGCACGTCGTCCCGGCCGCGCCCCGGCCCCCGCTGCTCGGCCGGCACCCGGGCCGACAGCTCCTCCGGCACGCGCAGCCCTTCGAGCCCGTCCACCACGACGCTCACCGGCCCGGCCCCGTGGTCCTCGCGTGCGCGTGCGCGGGCGCAGAACCAGCAGAACCAGCAGAACCAGACGCGGGCACGGGCGCAGGCGGGGACGCGGACCCGGGCGCCACCGTCTCCGGCGACGCCGCCCCCGCCACCCCGTACCGCCCGCTCGCCGGACGCCGGTCGAGGAGGGAGAGGAGCCCCGGCACCACGGACTCCGGACTCGGCCGCCCGCCGACCCCCGACGGGTCCGCCGCCGCGTACAGGTCCGTCTCCATGTCCCCCGGATCCACCGCCCACACCCGCAGCCCCGGCTCCTCCACCGCGAGCACCGCCGCCAGCAGGTCGGCCGCCGCCTTCGACGCCCCGTACCCGCCCCACGTCCCGTACGCCTCCACCGCCGCGTCCGAGCTGACCACGACCACCGCCCCCGCCCCGCTCTCCCGCAGCACCGGCAGCCCCTCCTGCACGAGGCCGAGGACCGCCACCACGTTCGTCTCCAGGGCCTCCCGCAGGCCCTCCAGCGGCTGCTCCTCCAGACGCACCAGCGGCGCGGCCCCCAGGGCGCTCGCGTTGTTCACCAGCAGGTCGAGCCCGCCGAGCCGCCGAGCCGCCGCCACCAGCTCCCGCCGGTGGACCGCGTCCCGGACGTCCCCGGGCAGCGCCACCACCCGCGTCCCGTGCGCCGCGCGGACCGCCGCCGCGCCCTCCTCGAGGACGTCCGCCGTCCGGGCGTCGAGCACGAGGTCCCAGCCTCGTCCCGCAAGCCCGTGGGCCAGGGCCAGGCCCAGCCCCTTCGACGCCCCCGTCACGATCGCGACAGCCATGGCCACCGCCCCTTTCCGTCCATCCGCTCGGACACCGACGGCTCCACCCTCCGGCGCGGCCCCCGCCCGCCGCCTCGTCCCCGCGCCCGGACCGCCGAGGGCACTTCGACCTAGGTCCCGGGACCCGCCCCGGCCTCGTCCCCGGACGGATACGGACGGTCACACCCCGCCGGTACGGTGAACACATGAGCCATCGACCCAGCTCCGGCCTGGCCGCCGTGAGCACCGCCCTCCTGGCGATGAGCCGCCACCTGGAGGTCCGCGACGTCCTCAAGACGATCGTGGCCTCGGCCCGCGAGCTCCTCGACGCCGAGTACGCGGCCCTCGGCGTCCCCGACGACCACGGCGGCTTCGCCCAGTTCGTGGTCGACGGCGTCAGCGACGAGCAGTGGCGGGCGATCGGCCCGCTGCCCCGCCAGCACGGCATCCTCGCCTCGATGCTCCACAAGGCCGAGCCCGAGCGGCTCGCCGACGTCCGCGAGGACCCCCGCTTCGAGGGCTGGCCCGCCGCCCACCCCGAGATGTCCGACTTCATCGGCCTGCCCGTCCGGGACGGCGACGAGATCATCGGCGCCCTCTTCCTCGCCAACAAGCGCTGCCCCAGGGAGGACGGCCGCTGCGGCTTCACCGCCGACGACGAGGCCCTGCTCTCGATCCTCGCCCAGCACGCCGCCATCGCCCTCACCAACGCGCGCCTGTACGAGCGCAGCCGCGAACTCACCATCGCCGAGGAGCGCTCCCGCCTCGCCCACGAGCTGCACGACGCCGTCAGCCAGAAGCTGTTCTCGCTCCGGCTGACCGCCCAGGCCGCCGCCGCCCTCGTGGACCGCGACCCGGTCCGCGCCAAGGGCGAGCTCCAGCAGGTCGCCGCGCTCGCCGCCGAGGCCGCCGACGAGCTGCGCGCCGCCGTCGTCGAGCTGCGCCCCGCCGCCCTGGACGAGGACGGCCTCGTCCACACCCTGCGCACCCAGATCCAGGTCCTGGACCGCGCCCACTCCGCCCGGGTCACCTTCGAGAGCCCCGGCGTCCGCGCCCTGCCGGCCGCCCAGGAGGAGGCCGTCCTCCGGGTCGCCCAGGAGGCCCTGCACAACGCCCTGCGGCACGCGGACGCGAAGCTGGTCCGGGTCTCCCTCACCCGCGACGGCCGGGGCGCCCGGCTCACCGTCACCGACGACGGCAAGGGTTTCGACCCGCGTACGGTCCGCAGCGCCGGACGCCACCTCGGCCTGGTCTCCATGCGGGACCGGGCGGGCGGCGTCGGCGGACGGCTCACCGTGACCTCGGCCCCGGGCGAGGGCACCACGATCGAGATGGAGGTCCCCGGTGGCTGACAAGCCCATCCGCGTCCTGCTGGTGGACGACCACCAGGTCGTCCGCCGAGGCCTGCGCACCTTCCTGGAGGTGCAGGACGACATAGAGGTCGTGGGGGAGGCCGGCGACGGCGACGAGGGCGTCGCCCGCGCCGAGGAACTCCGCCCCGACGTGGTCCTCATGGACGTGAAGATGCCCGGTACGGACGGGATCGAGGCCCTGAGGCGGCTCCGCGGGCTCGCCAACCCCGCCAGGGTCCTGATCGTCACCAGCTTCACCGAGCAGCGAACGGTCGTCCCGGCCCTCCGCGCCGGCGCCTCCGGATACGTCTACAAGGACATCGACCCCGACGCCCTGGCCGGCGCGATCCGCTCCGTCCACGCCGGACACGTCCTGCTCCAGCCCGAGGTCGCCGGCGCGCTCCTCTCCCCGGACGACTCCCACGGCGGTACGGGCCGGGGGCCGTCCCTCACCGAACGGGAGCGGGAGGTCCTCGGCCTGATCGCGGACGGGCGCTCCAACCGCGAGATCGCCCGCGCCCTCGTCCTCTCCGAGAAGACGGTCAAGACGCACGTCTCGAACATCCTGATGAAGCTCGACCTCGCGGACCGCACCCAGGCGGCCCTCTGGGCGGTGCGCCACGGCCTCACCCGCTGACGCGCCCCCCGTGCGCGCCGGGCGCACGACCGTTCACCCCTTCATACCGTCGTGTGTACGTCCCCCGTTCGGCGCAACCTCCCGGGGAGCGGGGCGTTCTCCAGGGCATGCTGCGGCGGATCGCCCGCAGTGATGACCAGGAGGAATCACCAAGTGAACAAGTTCAAGAAGGCCGCTGCCCTCACCATGGTCACCGGTGGCATCGTCGCCGCCGGTGCGGGCGTCGCCTCCGCCGACGCGGGTGCCGAGGCCGCGGCCGTCCACTCCCCGGGCGTCGCCTCCGGCAACGCGGTGCAGGTCCCGGTCCACGTCCCCGTGAACGTCTCCGGCAACACGGTCAACGTGATCGGCCTGCTCAACCCGGCCTTCGGCAACGGCGCCGTCAACGACTGACCCGCCGCCGAACGCCCCCGCCCCCCGGACGATCCCCCCGGGGGCCGGGGGTTTCCCTTTTCCCCACCGACCACAGCGGCTCCGCCGACCAGAGCCGCCGCGCCGACCACAGCGGCTCCGCCCACCAGAGCCGCCGCGCCGACCCCGCCCCGGGCCTCAGAACCCCCGGTCCCGCTCCCGTTCCTCCACGTACGCGTTGTAGGCGGCGACCTGCGCCCGCCGCGCCACCCGCTCCACCGGCCGCAGCGCCTCCCCCCGCGCCGCCCCCCGCGCCCCGCCCCGGGCCTCAGAACCCTCGGTCCCGCTCCCGTTCCTCCACGTACGCGTTGTAGGCGGCGACCTGCGCCCGCCGCGCCACCCGCTCCACCGGCCGCAGCGCCTCCCCCCGCGCCGCCCGGACCGCGCGCGGCGGGTAGCCCGGGGCCAGGACCTCGCGGCCCACCTCCGACCGCGCCCGGTACGCCTCCCGCGCCACCTCCACCGCCGGGCCCGAGGCCGCCACGTCGAGCCGGGTCAGCACCGCCGTCGCGTCCCGCAGCGCCTCCGCCAGCTCCCGTTCCGCCTCGCCGAGCGACGGCACGTCCGCCGGCGGCGCCTCCCGCACCGCGAGACAGCGCCACACCACCTCCACGTGCACGTCCCCCGCCGGACCCGCCTCCGAGACCTCCGGCACGAGACCGTACGGCGCGCCGAAGCCCACCACCGCCTCCTCCGCCTCCAACGCGCGCGCGTTGAAGTCCGGCGGCCCGCTCAGCCCCAGCGGATGGCCCGGCGCCGGCAGCGCCACCCGCCACCCGGTCACCCCGAGCCGCCGCAGCCGCCCCAGGGCCAGCGTCAGCCCCACCGGCCCCGCCTCACCCGGCAGCCCCTCCACGCGGTGCACCGCGTCCTCCCCGACAATGGCCATGGCCGCCTCGTCCGGCGACACCGCCCCGGCCAGCAGGGCATTGCCCCAGGCGGCCAGACGTCCTGAGCGTGGTTCCGAAAGCATCCCCCCAGACTAAGGACTCGGGGGAAACACCAGGGCCTGTCCGGCCCGCTCCGGCGATAACGTAGGTTTTCCCCTGGACGCCGCGCCCGCCGGCGCAAGGCGACGACACTCGACCGCAAGGGGAGACAACGCGCTCATGAGCGATGTACTGGAGCTGGTGGACGTATCCGTGGTCCGCGACGGACGGGCTCTGGTGGACGACGTCTCCTGGTCGGTCAAGGAGGGGGAACGCTGGGTGATCCTCGGCCCCAACGGCGCCGGCAAGACCACCCTCCTGAACGTCGCCTCCAGCTACCTCTTCCCCACCAAGGGCACCGCCCGCATCCTGGGCGAGCAGCTCGGCGGCGTCGGCACCGACGTCTTCGAACTCCGCCCCCGCATCGGCATGGCCGGCATCGCCATGGCCGAGAAGCTCCCCAAGCGCCAGACCGTCCTGCAGACCGTCCTCACCGCCGCGTACGGCATGACCGCCACCTGGAACGAGGACTACGACCCGGTCGACGAGGACCGCGCCAAGGCCTTCCTCGACCGCCTCGGCATGAACGACTACCTGGACCGCAGGTTCGGCACCCTCTCCGAGGGCGAGCGCAAGCGCACCCTGATCGCCCGCGCGATGATGACCGACCCCGAGCTCCTCCTCCTCGACGAGCCCGCCGCCGGCCTCGACCTCGGCGGCCGCGAGGACCTGGTCCGCCGACTCGGCCGCCTCGCCCGCGACCCGTACGCCCCCTCCATGATCATGGTCACCCACCACGTCGAGGAGATCGCCCCCGGCTTCACCCACGTCCTGATGATCCGTCAGGGCAAGGTGCTCGCCGCCGGTCCCGTCGAGACCGAGCTCACCTCCCGCAACCTCTCCCTCTGCTTCGGCCTCCCGCTCGTCGTCGAGCGCCTGGAGGACCGCTGGACCGCCCGCGGCCTGCCGCTGAAGTGACCGGCCGGGCGCCGTGACCGCACAGCACCGCGCCCTGTCCCGGAAGCACCCGCCGCCCTACCATGAACGGGTGGACATCGACGCGTGGGTGTGGTGGCTGATCGTCGCGGTGGGACTCGGCATTCCCCTGGTCCTCACCGCGATGCCGGAGTTCGGCATGTTCTCCGTGGGGGCGGTCGCGGGAGCGGTGACCGCCGCCCTCGGCTTCGGCATCGTTCCCCAAGTACTCGTCTTCGTCGCCGTCTCCGTGGCGCTCATCGCGGTGGTACGCCCCCTCGCCGCCCGCCACCGGGGCGACGGACCCGGACTCTCCAGCGGCGTCGACGCCCTGAAGGGACGTCAGGCCGTCGTCCTGGAACGGATCGACGCCACCGGCGGGGGCCGCATCAAACTCGCCGGAGAGGTCTGGTCCGCCCGCGCGCTCGACGCCGGACAGACCTTCGAACCGGGCGAACAGGTCGACGTCGTCGAGATCGACGGCGCTACCGCCGTGATCATGTGACCGAACCTCGCCCATGACGTTCCGGCGTCTGCGAGACTCGATCATCGAAAGCAAACCGGCAGTCAACCGGCAGCGAAGGGCACGGGGAACACGATGTCAGCAGTCATCATCGTCCTGATCATTCTGGTGGTGCTCGTCTTCATCGCCCTGATCAAGACGATCCAGGTCATCCCGCAGGCGAGCGCGGCGATCGTCGAGCGCTTCGGCCGCTACACCCGCACGCTCAACGCCGGACTGAACATCGTCGTCCCGTTCATCGACTCCATCCGCAACCGGATCGACCTGCGCGAACAGGTCGTCCCCTTCCCGCCGCAGCCGGTCATCACCCAGGACAACCTGGTCGTGAACATCGACACGGTCATCTACTACCAGGTCACCGACGCCCGGGCCGCCACCTACGAGGTCGCCAGCTACATCCAGGCCATCGAGCAGCTCACCGTCACCACCCTCCGCAACATCATCGGCGGCATGGACCTGGAGCGGACCCTCACCTCCCGCGAGGAGATCAACGCGGCCCTGCGCGGCGTCCTCGACGAGGCCACCGGCAAGTGGGGCATCCGCGTCAACCGCGTCGAGCTCAAGGCGATCGAGCCCCCGACCTCCATCCAGGACTCGATGGAGAAGCAGATGCGCGCCGAGCGCGACAAGCGCGCCGCCATCCTCACCGCCGAGGGCACACGCCAGTCCGCGATCCTCACCGCCGAGGGCGAGAAGCAGTCGCAGATCCTCCGCGCCGAGGGCGAGGCCAAGGCCGCCGCGCTGCGCGCCGAGGGCGAGGCCCAGGCCGTCCGCACGGTCTTCGAGGCCATCCACGCCGGCGACCCCGACCAGAAGCTCCTCTCCTACCAGTACCTCCAGATGCTCCCGAAGATCGCCGAGGGCGACGCCAACAAGCTCTGGATCGTGCCCAGCGAGATCGGCGACGCCCTCAAGGGCCTCTCCGGCGCCTTCGGAAACATCGGCTCGGGCGCCCCCGGCTTCAACACCAAGACGGGCGCGCCCGAAAGGCGAGACGAACCGCCGGTTGACTGACACGTACACGTAATTCTCGTGCATGATCGGTACGAGCCCCTCGACCCCGGCGACCCCGGAGCGGGGAGGCGATCCACCGATCCTGTAAGGAGAAGGCGTTGTCCCTCTGGGAAGCCCTGGCGGTCTTCGCCGCCGGCATCGGCGCCGGCACCATCAACACGATCGTGGGATCGGGAACGCTGATCACGTTCCCGGTCCTCCTCGCGACCGGACTGCCACCGATCACCGCCAACGTCTCCAACGCCCTCGGCCTCGTCCCCGGCTCCGTCAGCGGCGCCATCGGCTACCGCCGCGAACTCAAGGGCCAGAAGAAGCGCGTCCTCCGCCTCGGCGCCGCCGCCCTCGCCGGCGGCCTCGTCGGCGCGATCCTGCTCCTCGCCCTCCCGTCCGACGCCTTCGACGCGATCGTCCCCGTCCTCATCGGACTCGCCCTCGTCCTGGTCCTCCTCCAGCCCCGCATCGCGGCGGCCGTGCAGCGCCGACGCGAGCGGACCGGGTCCGAGGCACACCCCGACGGCGGCCCCGCCCTCCTCGTCGGCCTCCTCCTCGCCAGCATGTACGGCGGGTACTTCGGCGCCGCCCAGGGCGTCCTCTACCTCTCCCTCATGGGCCTGCTGCTCCACGACGACCTCCAGCGCGTCAACGCCGTCAAGAACATCCTCGGAGCCCTCGTCAACGGCGTCGCCGCCGTCTTCTTCCTCTTCGTGGCGGAGTTCGACTGGACGGCCGTCCTGCTCATCGCCGTCGGCTCCACGATCGGCGGCCAGCTCGGCGCCAAGGTCGGCCGCAGGCTCTCGCCCGCCGTCCTGCGCGGGGTGATCATCGCCGTCGGCGTCGTCGCCATCCTCCAACTGACCCTCAAGTGACACGGAAGGGCCCGCCTCCCACCGGGGAGACGGGCCCTCGCATACGGATCGAATCCGCGGGTACGCGGACTACGCGGCCGAGTTCGCCAGCCACTCCGGCAGCGCGGACCGCTCGCTCGCCCGCAGCGCGAGCAGCATCGCGTCCGCCGGGGTCGGCTCGAACGGCTGGTGCAGCAGCGGCATCCCCGCCTGCTCCGGCGTCCGGTCGGCCTTGCGGTGGTTGTCCTCGGCACAGGACGCCACCGTGTTCAGCCAGGTGTCCTCGCCCCCCTGGGCCCTCGGCACGACGTGGTCGACCGTGGTCGCCCGCTTCCCGCAGTACGCGCACCGGTGCTGGTCCCGGACCAGCACCCCCCGTCTCGACCACGGGGCCTGTCTTCGGAAGGGCACCCGGACGTACCGGCAGAGTCTGATCACCCGGGGCACCGGCAGATCGACGGCGGCACCGCGCACCCGCAGCTCGGGATGGGCCTGCTCGACGACGGCCTTGTCCTGCAGCACGAGCACCACCGCACGGTTCAGAGTGACCGTCGAAAGCGGCTCGAAGCTCGCGTTGAGTACCAGCGTGTCCCGCATGTTGCCCACCTCCCGTGTGCCGGCCCGGCCCCCCGTACGGGACTTCGGGCTTGGATCAACGATGGCCGGGCCGGCCGGGTCGGACAACGCAATTTCTCGCGAAACAAAAGGTGCCCGCTTCTGATCTCTCCAAGACCAGAAGCGGGCAAACAACAAACGAACGATCAGCCCGCGGCAGGAGCCGCGTACTCACCGACCAACTGCGCACGGCCCAGCGTGTGGAACCGCAGATTGAAACCGACCACCGCCGGCGAGGCGTCGGCGTCCGGCCCCAGCTTCTCGCTGTCCACCGCGTACACCGTGAAGACGTAACGGTGCGCCGGATCCCCCTCCGGGGGAGCCGCGCCGCCGAACTCCTTCGCGCCGTAGTCGTTGCGGGCGTGCACGGCACCGGCCGGCAGCCCCTCGAACGCACCCGAACCGGCCCCGGCCGGCAGCTCCGTCACCGACGCCGGGATGTCGAACAGCACCCAGTGCCAGAACCCGCTGCCCGTCGGGGCGTCCGGATCGAAGCAGGTGACGGCGAAGCTCTTGGTCTCCGCCGGGAAACCCTCCCACCGCAGCTGCGGCGAGGCGTTCCCCTCCGCGTACACCTGAGCGTCCTTCAGGACCCCGCCCGGCGCGATGTCGTCGCTCACCACCGTGAACGCCGCCACCGGCGGATGGAAGTCGTGGGGGAGCGGCGCCCTCTTGCCCTCGGACACGTAGAAACCCTCCGTATCGCCCGTCGCCGCCGCGGCACTCCTGCCTCGCGGCCCGACGGCCCCGGCGGCCTTACGGACCCGAGCCTAGAGCCAGTTGCGACGGCCGCCGACCTCGGCGAGCCACTGGTTCAGGTAAGCCGCCCAATCGGTGGTGTGGAAGTCGTGCAGCCCCACCTTGAAGGACCGGTAGGAGTCGCTGCCCTCGGTGAACAGACCCGGCTTCTTGTCCATCTCCAGGACGACGTCCATCTCGCGGTCGTCGGCGACGAAGCTGACCTCGACCTGGTTCAGGCCGTGGTACTGCTGCGGCGCGAAGAACTCGATCTCCTGGTAGAAGGGCAGCTTCTGCCGCGTCCCCCGGATGTGCCCCCGCTCCATGTCCGCGCTCTTGAAGCGGAAGCCCAGCTGGAGGAAGGCGTCCAGGATCGCCTGCTGCGCCGGCAGCGGGTGCACGTTGATCGGGTCCAGGTCGCCGGAGTCCACGGCGCGCGCGATCTCCAGCTCCGTGGTCACGCCGATGTTCATGCCGTGCAGCTGCTGCCCCGACACGGCGGTGATCGGCGTCTCCCACGGGATCTCCAGGCCGAACGGCACCACGTGCACCGCGCCGGCCTGCACCTGGAAGGCCCCGCCGAGGCGCACCTTCACGAACTCGATGTCCTGCTTCTGCTCCTGGTCGCCGCCCTCCACCTCCACGCGCGCCTGGAGCCCGACGGACAGCCCCTCGATCTGCTGGTCGACGTTGCCGCCCTGGATCCGCACCTCGCCCTGGACGACCCCGCCCGGGACCACGTTCTCCTCGGTGAGCACCGTCTCCACGGTGGCCCCGCCGGCACCCAGGCTCGCGAGCAGCTTCTTGAATCCCATGGCTTTCACTCCTTCTCGGTCCTGACCCCTACATACGCGCGAAGACGGTAACCGGTTCCGCGCCGGTCCCCACTACGCTCGGACGCCATGAACGAGAGCCCCGACCGTACGCCGCTCCCGCGGTCCTTCTTCGACCGTCCCGTCCTGGAGGTGGCCCCGGACCTCCTCGGGCGCACCCTCGTCCGCACCACGGAGGAAGGACGGATCGAGCTGCGCCTCACGGAGGTGGAGGCGTACGCCGGCGCGATCGACCCGGGCTCGCACGCCTTCCGGGGGCAGACGGCGCGCAACGCCGTCATGTTCGGCCCGCCCGGACACGCGTACGTGTACTTCACCTACGGCATGTGGCACTGCCTCAACCTGGTGTGCGGCCCCGTGGGCAGCGCGAGCGGGGTCCTGCTGCGCGCGGGGGAGATCGTGAGCGGCGCCGAGCAGGCCCGCCCCCGCCGCCGCTCGGCCCGCAAGGACGAGGAGCTGGCCAAGGGCCCGGCGCGCCTGGCCACCGCCCTCGACGTCGCGCTCTCCCTGAACGGCGAGGACGCCTGCGCCGGCCCGGCCGCCCCGCTCGCCGTCCTCACCGGCACCCCGCCCGCCCCGGACCTGGTCCGCAGCGGCCCCCGCACGGGGGTCGGCGGCGAAGGCGCCCCGCATCCCTGGCGCTTCTGGATCGACGGGGACCCCACGGTCAGCCCGTACCGCGCCCACACCCCCCGCAAGAGGAACAAGGAGGGCCTTGACTCGGACCGACGAAGTGCGTAATGTGGCCCGAGCCGCTGGACCAGGGCCTGCTTGTTCAAGCACCCCCTGCAGTGGCCATCCACTACTCAAGAAGATTCCCTCGGCGAGGGCGTATTCCGGCATGCCGTAATGCGTTTCGAATGGCTCGATTATGAGTCGCCGGAGAAATCCGCTAAAGTAGTGACCACGCCGGAAGGCCCCCGGAGTGAAAGCGAAAGGGACCGGAAAGCACCGAGGAAATCGGGTCGGAAAGATCTGATAGAGTCGGAGACGCAAGACCGAAGG